>JAPPIB010000054.1 GCA_028820695.1 Acidiferrobacterales bacterium
ACAACCTTTTTTAAAATTCAAAAATTCCACCAACAAATTGGCCTTTGGCCCCCCCCCCCCAATTTTGAGGCGTTTCAAGCTTTCAGTTTCTTCCTCTGCCCAAGACCAAGTATCTTTAAAAGCCATTGCTGGCTTAGCATCTTTCTTGTACTGACCTTTAAATGGCAGGTTGTAATCGCTTTTTGAATTGAAAGGCGGATCAAGATAGATTAAGTCAATGCTCTCATCCGGTAAAGCGTGTGGGTCATTCAGGACTTCAAGACAATCCTTCGCGTAAATAGTTCGATTCATTCATGTCTCCTCCAATGTGTGGTTGCTATGAAGTTAAGTCTTCATAAGACAGGAATTCGCCAACCATACCACACGCTAATTGCGACATTTGCGATTTTGTGTCCATCGGACTGGACATTGTACGTGCCACAATCAGGACACTTTGGACCATCCGGCCAAATCTGTTCTTCAAACCACTTTCTACCAGTGTCATTGTCCGGGAACATTTCGAACAATTCGATTGATGTTGAAACTGCCAACGCTGATCGAGCAAGTATCTGCCAAATTGGTGTTGTGCACGTTCGTGAAGGTAAAATCGTAGATCAGTGGCAGACACTGGTGAACCCGGAAATGTGGTTTGATCCGATGAATAGTTCGATTCATGGAATTGAACCATTGGAGCAACCAACCTGAGTTTCCCTTTGGAAACGTATGAGCCAATTTCCTGTTCAATTGACACTAAAGTCAATTCTTTGAGAATCTGCAAGTAAAGATTTGTTTTCGATAGACAAACAAATCAGAATTAGACTCGATTCCTGTGTTCTGTACCATAAATTGGTTTGCAGTAGGTTTTCGATCACACTGACTTTATTGCCATCGGTTGCCGTTCCCTTCCATAGTACTCCAGATTGTTTCCCGATGGACTGTCGGCAGGGTCCGTGCTGGCTGATACCTATTAATCACATGGGTTGTGCTGTTAAAATACTCACCTCAATTCGCAGAGCGGTTTCGATTGTATCCCCCTATTCCCCGAGCACAGTCAGGTGCTATACAAACTGGTCATTCGGGTAGCTGAGGACCGATCGACTTCGCCTTTGGTGTTCTCAAAGATTTCCGATTTCTAAATTCACATGCTGATTCTTGGACTGCACACAGGGCACAATGCAACCGCCGCGTTGTATGAAGATTACAGAATGATTGCCGCAGTCCACCTGGAGAGACTCACCCGAAAGAAGATAGACGGCGGCAAGGTCCCAGAGGAATCAATCGACGAGTGCCTCAATATCGCAGGCGCTCAACGCGCCGATATCGATGTGGTTGCAATGGGGCGAGGCAAGTTTCCTTCCCGGTGGTACACGCATTTCGGGCCGCATAAGCGCTTTTACGATCAAAAGGTGTATCGGTTGATCCGCGGCAGTGAGAAACGTCGATGGATGCCGACAGAACTGAATCGAGCAGGTCTCGTCAACTCATTGGAAATATTCGATACGCAACAATTCAAAAAGGCATTCGGACTGGCGGAAAAAACTGACATTCAATTCTACAATCATCACTTTGCCCACGCGTTACCCACCCTATTCCACACCAACTGGGATGAAGCACTGCTCTATACATCTGATGGCGGTGGAGACTGCGTCCAGTACAGCCACCGTGTGTTTCGCGACGAAACTATTGAAACTATCTATGGTGGAGATGAGTGCTTGCTTCAAAAACCCAGGGTCGACAGTCTGGGCCTGGCCTATGGATATGCAACCAAGGCACTGGGCTACAAGATCAACCGGCATGAGGGCAAGCTCACAGGACTCGCAGCCTGGGGAGGAGCACGAGGCGAACAAATTCACGATCTTCTCGCAAGTCATTTCTCAGTCAATGAGAAAGGCGAAGTAGTTAGCGACTTCAAGAGCCGAAGGGCGATGAGGCAATACATCTTCAAGATTTCAGACAATGAGGCAAAGGAAGAAGTTGCGGCAGCGGTTCAACAATTACTCGAGTTGAACACCCTGTCGTCGATCCGCAAGTTACTGCACCACTACCCTGCCCGCCGTATCGGACTCGCAGGCGGAGTATTCGGGAATGTACGCCTCAATCAACGAATCGCTGAGGAATGCGACGTTGACGAAGTTTTCGTCTATCCTGCAATGGACGACGGGGGCCTGGCCGCAGGTGGCGTCCTGCACTATCTTCTGCAGCGCGATGGCCTGCGGCACTGGCTCAAGCAGCGTGAAATCATGGAAACGCTGTATCTGGGGCGAGACTATGGTGACCGCGCAGATCTGGAATTTGAACGGGACGATCGTTTGGTCAAAGTCTCAGATCAACCAGTCGGAAAAGCCGCTGAACTGATTGAGCACGGCTCAGTGGTTGCGATTTATACCAATCGTATGGAATATGGTCCCAGAGCTTTGGGCGCCCGCAGTATCATGGCGTCACCGACAGATGCTTCGATCAACGATGAATTGAACCGACGCTTGTCACGCACAGAGTTCATGCCTTTTGCCCCGGTCGTCAACGAAGACGATGCATCCAGGGTGTTCGAACTTTCCGCACTGAATCTGTATGCAGCACGTTTCATGACCATTACCTGCTCAGTTCGTCCGCAATGGCGTGAGCGCATTCCAGCTGTCGTGCATGTGGACAACACCGCTCGACCTCAGGTGATCAGACGCGAATGGAATCCGCTTTATTCTGATATCCTGAATTGCTACAAACGCAATACCGGGATTCCTGTCCTGATCAATACAAGTTTCAACATTCACGAAGAACCCATCATCAACAGTCCTTGCGAGTGTGCCGATGCACTGGCAGACAATCGTGTAGACTATGTTGTCACAGACAACGCTGTTTATGGGCAAGCCAATAGTAATAATTTCTAAAACAATATATTGAAAGCTAATATTGAAGTTATTTCTACTCTATTTTCTACTTCGTTGATTTGTCCGAATTCATACTGTCCGCTATGAGACACAGAATTTCGAACATGATCGAATTGGCAACCAATGATGTGATCTGATTCGGATGATCCTTGGTCGGCATGATGCAAACCACATCCCCTCCGATCACGTTCTTGCCGCGAATACAACGGATCAGGTCCATCACCTGATTGATGTAGAACCCCTCTATTCCGGCTTCCAGATTCGCAACACCCGGCGCTACTGTCGGATCAAGGCAATCGAGATCAAATGTCACGTAAACCGGCCGATCTCCAATCCGTTTGTTGATGATCTCCTTACAAGCATCAGCTCCAAGTTCGTGATACCTTTCGATCGTGATGACCTCATAGCCGAGGTCGTAACTCGGCTCAAGCCAGTCAAGAGTCCGCACATTGCCGCGAATGCCAACCTGAACTGAATGTTCAGGATCAACGTGCCCATCCCTGACCAGATAGCTGGCCCAGTGCGCCGCTGACTTCACTGCACCGAGAAAGTGATCCAAGTTGTGGTAGGCATCAGTGTGGGCGTCAAAATGCAGGAGAACCGCTTTTTCTCCATTCGTCAAGTTGGCGCCTTCCCCGGCAATAGCCTGCAGTATGCCGCCGGTGATGGAATGATCGCCGCCGATCGATACCGGTTTTGCGCCAGCGGTATCAATGTTCCGGTAAAAGTCACAGATGTCTTCGATACACCTTTCGTTGTTGTTGGCTTCAGGCAGTGGCACGTCGCCTAGATCCGCTATCCGGTAATCCGACCATGGATCCAAATGAAATTCCTTGTGGCAGCGTCTTCCAAGTGCCGAAACATTCCTTACGGCCCGTGGCCCGAGATGCTGGTCCCGTTCAGTCGTACCATTTCCAGTTGAGTGCGGGACTCCGACAAGCGCAATGTCACATTCAGTCGGGTCCTGAATGGCAGGACAACGAAAAAAAGTAGGGATGCCCCACCAGTAGAGGCTGTCGATCATCGAATTATGGCGCCGCATGCGCTTTTCGGTATTATTGGATTGGGTAGTCAACGCAGTATCTCCTTAGTATCTGTAATGCCGTGCAATGTTGCATCTTTCGTACCTCGATAAAGATGACGAGCACTTTACGACACCAATTATGTATCAATTTTCTCGCATCAGGCACACCCTGTCCGGGAACGCTGGATGTTGGTTTTTCTTCCCTGATCGCACAGCCGGAATCGACCATTATCAAATTTCAACCAAACGACGCCTGTCTTTCCTATATAAATTGGATTGTCTCAAATTTGGAAAGTTCCAGACCGGTCGTGTTCGTTGACTGTTCGGCCGTATATCAGAAAGTCGAAGTTTCCAGTGTAAGTCCAACATGAAGTGAATGATAAAAATGTCTGAATTGAAACAATATTTGATGCTCATCGATGGTGAATGGGTCGAAGCCTCTGACGGTGGAACTTTTGAAAGTGTCAATCCGACGACGGGGCGTCCGTGGGCTGTTGTTCCGGAAGCGACCGCAGAGGATGTCGACAAGGCGGTTCGCGCCGCATATAGGGCATACAGCACCGGACCTTGGGCTTCGATGTCACCAACCGATCGCGGTCATTGCTTGCGCCGCCTGGCTGAATTGCTGATTGAGAGATCCGAGGAGATTGGCAGCATAGAATGCAAGGATACGGGAAAAATGTTCAAGGAGACCGGATGGCAGGCGAAGTACGTCGCACAGTACTACACCTTCTATGCGGGATGCGCTGACAAGGTCCATGGTGATACCTTGCCGATCGACAAGCCCGACATGTTTGTGTTTACACGACGTGAACCCTTGGGTGTGGTGGCTGGCGTGGTTCCGTGGAACTCCCAATTGTTTCTCAGTTCAATCAAGATCGGCCCTGCCCTCGCAGCAGGAAATGCCATCGTTCTAAAGTTATCCGAATTCGCACCCGCAGCTTTACTGGAATTCGGGAAACTCATAGCGGAGGCCGGAATCCCTCCAGGTGTCGTCAATCTGATCACCGGACACGGGAAACCGTGCGGCAAGTCGCTGACATCGCACCCGCTGGTTTCCCGGATTGCTTTCACTGGCGGCCCGGCAGCTGCACATCAGGTTGTAAGGAATTCCGCGAACAACTTTGCCGAACTATCGCTTGAACTCGGTGGAAAGTCACCGGTTATCGTTTTTGACGATGCGGATTTCGAAAGTGCTGTCAATGGATCGCTTAGTGCCATATTCGGCGCGTCCGGGCAAAGTTGTGTTGCAGGTTCACGCCTGTATCTGCAAAACGGCATCGCCGATAGATTTCTGGAACGCATGGCGACCGAGGCCGAAAATATACTGATCGGCGACCCGATGAATGATGAGACCCAAATGGGACCTTTGTGCACCGTGAATCAATTGGAAAACTGTGAGCGGGAAGTTGCGTACGCCCAGATCCAAGGCGGCCGATTGATCTGTGGTGGCAAACAGCCACAAGGGCTGAGAGGTTATTTCTATGAACCCACCATAATTGACTGTCCTCGCCAGGACCTGAGGATTGTCGACACCGAGCTGTTCGGTCCGGTGCTCAGTGTGCTTCGGTTTGAAAGTGAGGAGGAGGCGATTGAGATGGCGAACGATACCAAGTATGGACTTGCGGCAGGGATATTCACCCAGGACAGCGCTCGCTCACTGCGCATGGCGAATCAGATTAAGGCAGGCATCATCTGGGTCAATACGTATCGCGCAATTTCGCCGATTGTAGAGTGCGGAGGAATGAAATATTCAGGCTACGGGCGCGAAGGTGGTTTTCAGGCCATATACGACTATACCCGGCCCAAGGCGATTTGGATGAATACGTCCAAACAGTCGCTCGGAAGTCAGTTTGTTTCACGATAGACAAGGTTTAACCGGTCGGGAAAATCAGGGCATCGGCTCATAGGTTGGTACTTATCTCATATTTTTCACATGGTAATATTCAATAGAGTAGAATTAAACTGAAACTTACAAGAAAATGATGGAGGACCAGTAGTTTGTCAGAAGTAGTAATTGAACTAAATGATGTTTGGAAGATATTCGGCGAGCGTGCTGATGAGGCAATGGTCGCAATCAAGGAGGAAGGTTTAGGCAAACCTGAGGTCCTTGAAAAATACGGTTGTGTTGTGGGTGTTGCAGATTGTACATTCACAGTCAGCCGAGGCGAGATCTTCTGCGTAATGGGATTGTCTGGCTCAGGTAAGTCGACGATGGTTCGTCATCTGAACCGACTTCTCGAACCAACTGCCGGTGAGATTAAGGTTCTCGGTGTGGACGTGATGGGACTCAGTGATGAGGAATTGCGAAAACTCAGAGCGGCACACATCGGGATGGTTTTTCAACACATGGCATTGTTTCCGCACTTCACAGTACGGGACAATGTGGCATTCCCGTTGCAGGTGCAAGGAGAAGCCCAAAAGAAACGTTGGGATGTCTCTCAAGATTGTCTGCATAAGGTCAATCTGGATGGTTTTGAAGACCGGTTTCCCAGCGAACTATCCGGAGGAATGCAGCAGCGAGTCGGACTGGCGCGAGCTTTGGCGTCTGATCCCGAAGTGTTGCTGATGGACGAGCCGTTCTCCGCACTTGACCCGTTAATTCGACGTCAGTTGCAACAGCAGTTCATGGCATTGTCTACAGACCTCGATAAGACAACGGTGTTCATCACCCATGATCTGGATGAAGCGATTCGTATCGGCAATCGTATCGCGATCATGAAGGATGGCGTCATTGTTCAAATCGGGACTCCGGAAGAAATTGTGACCAACCCGATCGATCAGTACGTGACGGACTTCGTCGAGGGAATTTCTACACTCAAACTGATTTTTGCACATACGATTATGCAAAAAATCGATGAGTATGAGGTGCAACCATATGAGGATTTGTCCTTAGCGCCTCGTACATCACATGAAACCGACCTAAGTGGCCTGATCGACATTTCAGCAGGAACATCTCAACCGGTTGTGATTACAGATGACGGAAAAGATGTCGGTGTAGTGAACAAAGCTACACTGCTGAGAGGAATCAAAGGGGGTAAAGAGTAATGCAAGAAACAGAAAACAATCCACTGAGCAGTTCAGTCGCCGAATTTGCTGGTCAAAATTCAGATTACTATGCCGCTGAATTTGACAAGATTCAGTCGACTACAAAATTCCCATATTCCTGGAATACCATGGCCGCAATCTTTGGTCCGTTCTGGGCGGCTTCGCGCGGCTTATGGGGCTACTTTTGGACATTCACAGTGCTTGAGCTGCTGGCTCTGGTGCAGATCGGCAAGGGCCTGTGGGGCGAGCTCGGTGCTGAGCAACTCGCTCGAATGGAGAAAATGAGGCCAAAGATCGAGGAGTTCATGTCCCAGTATGTGAATACCTTATCGACCAATCCTGAGGAGGCTGCAGGTTTTCTGACTCGTGCAGAAAATCTACAGAAGGTCGCTGACCGGTTGCAGGCTGAGGCGGCAGCTGCGGCTCAGGAATCTCTTTTCTTTCTGATTGTCGGGATCATTGTCTTTGTCGCTTTGCGTGCTTTGCAAGGATTCTATGCCAACATGAGATACGAAAAACAGTATCTGCAGTGGAGAGCAGAACCGGAAAAAACGGTCACGGGAATGACTTGGAACCGGGTGATGTTTTCCATTCTTCTATGGGCGGCCATCGTGCCATTGACACTTTATCGCTTTACGGTTGCGAAAATTGCAGAGGGACTTGAAGCCTATACCTTGGGGTTTCCTGTGGCTAAGAGAGATTATTTCTCACCTACAGCGAACACCATGGAAAAGGGATTTGATTGGCTATCTGTAGCAGGAGCCGACGCCTTCGACAGTGTTGTTTTCAGCATCCGTACCGTTCTCGATGGACTTGAAACGGTGTTCGTCGATACACCTTGGCCTGTCGTCATGACAGTCATTGTCGTGTTGGCGTGGCGTCTGGCAGGTCCGAGAGTGGCAATTTTTACAGTCGCATCCCTGGCCTATCTGGCATTTTTGGGTATGTGGGAAACCAGCATGATCACAGTCGCCTTGTTGGGTGCTGCGGCATTTCTGTGTCTGCTGTTTGGTATTCCACTTGGCGTGTGGTTCGGCAAGAACCAGAAAGCCTATAACGCAGCGTTGCCAGTTCTAGACTTTATGCAGACCATGCCGGCATTTGTGTATCTGATACCCATCATTGCATTTTTTGGTACCGGAAAGCCGCCGGGGGTTCTGGCTACACTTGTTTTCGGTATGCCACCGGTTATCCGCCTTACCGCACTGGGTATTCGCGGTGTGCCTGAAACGACCAAAGAAGCTGCCAGAGCATTCGGTTGTACCAGATGGACTTTGTTGAAAGACATTGAAATTCCTCTGGCGTTGCCGTCCATCATGACCGGTATCAATCAGACAATCCTGATGTGTTTGTCCATGGTTGTGATCGCATCACTGATCGGAGCGAAGGGGCTGGGTCAGGATGTATTGGACGCTCTGCAGTACGCTGCCAAGGGTCAAGGAGTTTTGGCGGGTCTTGCTATTCTGTTCTGTGCGATGGTTATTGATAGAATCATTCAGGGACACTATAAGCAGAAGACTCAGCGCTATTCGAAATAAGTTTGAGATAGCGACACTCGTCTACCTGGCGCGTAGCGAGTTCAACTTCCGCACCAACCGCTCCAGGAATTCACGAATGGATTCCTGGAGCGGTTCTGCGTCGTTCCCCCGAGTTCCCCGGAACCATGTTTGGCGAACATGCTCGCGCCGTGCATTGATTTGATGCGTCTCAAACAGCAGTGACGAGTCGACCTCCAACTCGGATTGCATCGCGGCAAGATGAGTACATAAGAAAGGTGATGTTTCGCAACATCACCTTTCTTGTTATTGATTGAATCGATTCAATCTGATTCGCCCGGTTACCTCAACCAGCTTTCAACGAGATCGGAATGGCCTTCGACCCACTCAACGGCATACTCTGACATATCCCGCTTTTCAACAATGACAGCATAAGTCATTTCGGTCACCAGACCCGTGTCCAATTTCACTTTGGAAAGAAAATTGGCAACTTCCGGTTGGTCCTTTTCGAGATCAGACGCATACATGATGTGAAGTCTGGCAACAGTCCAGGCAACAGGTGCGGACGATTTTTCCAACCAATCCGGATCATCGGTAGGTTGCAGGACGTTCCACTTCGCCGGATCATGCTTCGGCTCGATTAATGGAATCAATTCATGCAACGCAAACATGTGATGGGGTGTATAGCAGAAGAAAACGATATTATCACCCCTGGTTACAGCGGCATCCACCTGTGCCATCGCAAGGGATTCATCCATGACATCGAGATTCATCGTTTCATCATAACCATAACTTTTCGCCCGAACCCGCTCGACATTTGTGGAAGCCCAACCGGCCGCACCGATCCAGATATTTCCCTTGCCATCACCGTCAGTATCAAACAGTGCTGCCGTTTCAGGATCGCTCAGAGACACAAGGTCGGTGATACCAGTTCGTTCTGCTGTGTCCTTGGTGACGCACATACCCTGGAATGCGACAACACCATTCGGATTCATAGTGACCGAACGTTTTTCTGTGACATAAGTATCGTGTAAATTCTGTTGGTTCGGCATCCACACTTCAGGATGGACATGCATGCTGCCTGAGTCCATCGCTTCAAACACAATCGGATTGGTAGCATTCTGAATCTCGACTTCCACACCCAGATTTTCCTCAATGATGTGTTTGAGAATTTCGCCAGTCGCTTTTACGGATGGCCAGTTTGGAACGCCGAGTACCAAGTCCGCAGCGCCAGCGATGCCAGATATTCCGATGCTTGCTGCAAGAATTGAACCCACTATGGTTTTTTTCGTGTTCATAGACTTTATTACTCCACTTCAGATTTGAATTACGAAAACAGTATATAACAACAAAATTGAGGGTTGACTCCAGACTACGCAAACTTGACAGATTTCGTTGCTCCACCCTGTCTGAGTCAAGGTGCCTGTTTCGGACGTCAGGGATTTCTGGAAGTGATTGCGCGACACGCGGAATTTACGAATTCATTCTGTGATGAGATTGCCTCTGAATGGATGCACTGGTCGCTGAAGGTGGAATCGGCAACAGTCAAGGAAATCCAGAAAGATGTGCGATGACAGTTATCAGATTGAGTCATCGCAGCAGCCTGTACAATCCGGTCACCCGCCTCAGGGTCTGTATCACCTCGGTCTGTCTGAAGATGTCTCGTGCCGAATCCTGGTAAGACCGACAAGAAAATTGTGATGTCATATCTTTGCCGACTGCACCCGCCTTCTGACCAATCTGGCGCGTCCGCTCTATACTCCGAAGACCAGCGGACAGGATGTTCAGGAAACTAGATTCGCGCTTGTTTCAATAGCGACACTGACGCAACTGTTTTTGGACTTCGGACACCAGTGTGGACGAATCCAATTCCACAGTGCCGATTCAATCCTGAGAGTGATTGCTGAAGGCAACGCAATGAATACACGGCAAAAAAAGAAGGGTGGTATTTTGCAATACCACCCTTCATTTCAAATATTAGGTATCGTGAAAAACGACTTCGTTTCTACAGCCAGCTTTCCACAAGATCTGAATATTTTTCTGCCCACTCTTTCGCATACTCTGCCGTGTCTACCTTGTCCACGACTATTGCGAAGGTGATTTCGGACACCAGATCCGTTGTGAACTTGACGTTGGACAGAAAGGCAGCAACTTCGGGCTGCTCGTCTACCAGATTCGCCGCATACATGATGTGCAGATGGGCGACGTCCCATGCGATCGGTGCCGAAGACTTGTCCAGCCAGTCCGGATCATCGGTAGGTTGGACAATAACCCACTTATCGGGATCGTAGGCAGGTTCATTAAGAACCACTAATTCATGCAAACCAAACATATGGTGGGGTGTATAGCAGAAGAAAACGATATTTTCATCCTTTGTGACAGCGGAGTCCACATTTGCCATTGCAAGAGTTTCATCCATGACATCAAGATTCATCGTTTCATCATAGCCATAGCTTTTCGCTCGAATTTTCTCGATATTGGTTGACGCCCAACCAGGAGCTCCGATCCAGATATTTCCCTTGCCATCTCCGTCAGTGTCGAACTGCTCGGCATACGAAGGGTCTGCCAACTGCCCCAGGTCTACAATACCGGTACGATCAGATGTACCCTTGGTGACACACATTCCTTGGAATGCGGGGACGCCATGCTCATTTGCGATTACCGATCCTTTGCCTGCTACATATGTGTCATACAAGTTTTGCTGGTTCGGCATCCAAACTTCAGGATGGACATGCATGCTGCCTGAGTCCATTGCTTCAAACACGATCGGATTTGTTCCGTTCTGGAGTTCAACTTCAACTCCATAATTTTCTTCAATGATGTGTTTGAGTATTTCAACAGTCCCTTTGGCAGATGGCCAATTCAGAACGCCAAACACCATATCTGCTGCCGAAGCGGTACCAGATACGCCGATGCTTGCTGCAAGAATTGAACCGATTATGGCTTTCTTCATTTGCATTTTTAATAACTCCGTGTAAGGTTAAATAGATTGAAAAGAGTATATAACAAAAAGATCCGATGCGACTAACCAGACGGACCCGTTTTATCGGTCATTGCCAACGCTGTGAAAGGCCAGACCGAAACTCCACATGAGCGCATATCGGGGATCTCCACTCTCAGTGAATCTTGAACAACTGTAAGAAATTGGCGGTGGTTTTCTCCGCAAATTCCTCAATCTGCATTCCTTTCAGATTCGAAAGAAACTCGGCAGTATGACGCACAAAGGCAGGCTGGTTCTCTTTTCCCCGTTTGGGTACTGGTGCGAGATAAGGTGAGTCAGTCTCAATCAGCATCCGCTCAATCGGAATTTTTCTTGCCACGTCCGCAAGATCCGCCGCGTTCTTGAAGGTGACTATGCCCGAGAATGAAATATAAAACCCAAGGTCCATGGCAGATTTCGCCATTTCATAATCACCGGTAAAGCAGTGCATTACGCCACCAGCTTCACCCGCATCACATTCCTTCATGATTCTGATCGTATCATCCGGAGCATCACGGCTGTGCACGATGATGGGTTTGTCGAGGATTTTCCCGGCTTCGATGTGTCTTGCAAACCGATCCCGTTGCCAGTCCAGCTCACCAGAACTTCTAAAGTAATCCAAGCCAGTTTCGCCGATGGCCACGACATTGGGATCACTGCCCAGTTCAGTCAAACGTGTCACGTCGGGGTCTTCAGCATCGACGGTATTTGGGTGAACACCCATTGACGCATATATCTCGTCGTACTTGTAACTCATCGCCAGAATCCTGGGAAAGTCTTCAATATTGACGGACACGCAGAGCAAGTATCCGACGTCCATATTTCTTGCTTCAGTCAATATCGAGTCGAATTTGTCATCGAATTGCGGAAAATCTATATGACAATGGCTGTCAGCCAGTAACATGATCTTTCAACCTAAAATTTAGAAAAACGAAGTAAATGATTGAATATTGGAGGTTATCCTGTTCGAGCTAAATTTCCAAAACCCAGCAGAACATCCTCTATAGCCAATGTCCGATCCAACGACCCGTCTCGCAGTTCCTGCCTGACCTTGCCGATGTGATCGTACAGGGCCAGCACCTTTCGTACATCAAGCGACTTTGCAATCGACTCAAACTCTGAACTTTCACCCATAGGTTCAGACGCGCGGGTCATGTTGGCCTTTACCAAGCGGACGATCGATCGCTGCAACGTCAACAGACTCTCGCCCTCCCCTACTTCAACGGCATGTGCGACCAGGGACAGCATATCCACCGATCCGCCCGGCCGCAGTGCACTGATCGCAAATCGATCCAATTCTTCTACCTTTTTCAGAACATCATTGTTGATCATTCGGATTCCAACAAGCGGATTTTTTCGAGCCAGAACAATTGACCTGACTTCCTCGCTCGACAACCCCTGAGCCGCAAGCCATTGGCTGGCTTGAGTCTCATCCGGGTCGCCGAGGTGGAACGCCTGGCATCGGCTGGATATAGTGGGCAACAAGTTCTGGATGTTCTCCGTAATCAGAAAGAAAAAGTTGTCTTGTGAAGGTTCTTCAAGGACTTTCAGCAGTGAATTGGACGCGCTGTCAGTCATTGCGTCGATCGGTGCGATCACAAATACCTTGTTCTTTGAGATATGCGATGCGGTATTGGCTTGCTCGATCAACGCCCGGACTTGTGATATCAAGATATTGGAACGTACGGTCTTCCTCTTTTGACGGGCGCTTTCGTCGTCGAGAAAACGATTCGAGTAAGCCTGCATTGGAGGTGAGATACTTTCCAGCATCAACTCGGACGTGATCACATGCAGGTCGGGATGGGTTTCCGCCGCAAACAAGTGACATCCTCTGCAGCTTCCACAGGGCTTGCTCTCGCTGCTGTCACATAAAAGCGCCATCGCCAGTCGAGAGGCAAACTGGAATTTTCCGACACCCTGATTCCCGGTCAGGAGCGTTGCATGGGCAAGACGGTCCAATGAATTGGTAAATGTGCGCCACGCATTGGTGTGCCAGGGCAGCAGCTCAGGAATTTCAACCATGATTCGCCACAAGGAATTCGTCCATCAGTTCGCGGGCGATCTCGCTCACTTCACTTTCAGTCAGGTTGGCGTCGATCATCTTGACCCTGTCCGGTTCCCTTCGGGCAATATCCCGGAACGTCTCCCGGACCCGCTCATGAAAATCCATTTCCTCCAACTCAAACCGGTCCAAAGGTCCATTGCCGCCATGGAGCCGCGATTGTCCTGTTTCGGCCGCCGCGTCCAGCAGTAACGTCAGATCCGGACGGAAGTCACCTTGTGTCCACTGTTCTATGGCGCCGATTCGCTCATGATCGCAATGGCGACCGCCACCTTGGTATGCATAGGTGGAGTCGGTGAATCGATCGCAAAGCACCCACTTGCCAGTACGCAGTTCGGGCAAGATGAGTTGATGGAGATGCTGCGCACGAGCGGCAAAGATGGTAAGAATTTCCGCATCTGCACAAAATTCAGTGCCTGGAGTCAGAATCAGTTTGCGCAATTGCTCGCCCAAAGAAGTACCGCCGGGTTCCCGAGTCGTAACTATGCTGATGCCGGCAGACCTGATTGTCGACACTACGGTCGAAACCAGCGCAGTCTTGCCCGCACCGTCGATTCCTTCAACTGTGATGAACTTACCTTTGACTTTCTGCTTCAAGAATCCAGCTCAAATGTCGGATACACAAATCAGTATCCGAAAGTCTATCGCACCTTTATCTTCTCGCGATACTCGCGAACCGCCTTGATATGTTCGTCAATCGTATCAGAAAACTTGTGCGTTCCGTCCCCTTGAGCGACAAAATACAAGGCACTGGTATCGGCGGGATTCGCCGCCGCACGCAACGCATCCAGTCCTGGCATGGCAATCGGTGTCGGTGGCAGACCGTACCGTGTATAGGTATTGTACGGGGTATCGGTTTCCAAGTGGGATTTTCTCAGAACACCGTTGAACTCGGCCAGCCCATAGATCACAGTCGGATCCATTTGCAATCGCATTCGCTTACGCAGACGATTGACAATTACACCTGCAATAATCGGGTATTCCGATATGACACTGGACTCTTTCTGAATGATGGATGCCACAATCAATCCCTCGTATGCCGTCTTGTAGGGCAGGTCCGGATGTCTATTCTCCCATTCGGTTTCGAGATTTTGCCTCATGTTTTCATAGGCGGTATCGAGAATCACCGCGTCCGATTGGCCGGAATTGTAATTGTAGGTATCAGGAAAAAACCAACCTTCGGGGTTGTCCTGGGTAATCTGCAAAGTATCCAGAATCGCCTCATAGGGTGCATCAGCAAGAGTATGGTCGATGTTGGGTGTCGACCTTATCTTTTCCAGAAAATCTTCAAACGTCCAGCCTTCGATAAATTGAATTGAGTGGACGACGGATTTTCCATTTACGATGTCGTCAAGCACGTCCAGTAAGTTGTCATCCGAACTGAAGCGATACTCGCCAGCCTTGAATTTCCGGTCAATCCTTCCCAGCCGCGCGGTCCATAACACCAACTTGTTGTTCCTCACGTAGCCGTCTTCGGCCAGTCGACGGGCAAAATCCGCGACGTTCTGTCCTTGTTCAAGCGCGTAGACTCTGTCGTCTGGGATATGAAGAGGACGGGTGATTTCATAACCTGCAAATAATGCAAGACAGAAAATGAGCAGCGAGACCAATTGAACCAGTCTCAGCAGCGGTCGGGATTTTCTCTTTCTTCCAGCCAATGCTTGTCTGATCTCATTCCGGGAGGTTGGAGTTCAACGTCGAAGCTGAATTTGTGATGAACCAAGGTCTCAGCTGAATTTGCTGAAAACGACTGTTCCGTTTGTTCCTCCAAAACCGAATGAATTGGAGAGCGCGGTATTGATTTCCATTTCCCGCGCACCATCTGGAATGTAGTCCAGATCACATTCGGGATCTGGATCGTCAAGGTTGATTGTCGGCGGCGCCACCTGATGATGAATGGCGAGAACGGAGAACACCGCCTCAACGCCACCAGCTGCGCCAAGCAGGTGACCGACCATCGACTTGGACGAGCTCATCGCCAACTTGTATGCATGTTTCCCGAACAGTTCCTTGACGGCAATGGTCTCTGCGATATCGCCCAAGGGAGTTGAGGTTCCATGCGCGTTGATGTAGTCAACCTCATCGACATTCACTCCGCCATTGCGCAACGCATTCATCATACACCGTTTGGCACCATGTCCATCCGGTGACGGACTGGTCATGTGGTGGGCATCGCCGCTCAATCCGAATCCGGTGAGTTCCGCGTAGATTCTGGCACCTCTTTTTCTCGCAAACTCCAATTCTTCCAGAACCACGACTCCGGCGCCCTCGCCCATTACAAAACCATCACGTCCCAGATCCCAGGGGCGACTCGCCGCCTGCGGATCGTCATTTCGTCTGCTCAATGCCTTGGCACTGGCAAATCCGCCAACAGAAGTCGGTGTCAACGCGGCCTCGGTTCCACCTGCAACCATAGCGTCGGCGTCCCCAAAACTGATCAGACGTGCGGCATCGCCGATTGCATGCGTTCCGGTCGAACATGCGGTGGTTACCGCCAGGTTCGGCCCTCGAAACCCATACCGGATGGAAAGATTTCCTGCCGCCATGTTGATAATGGACATTGGAATGTAGAAGGGGGAGATACGACGAACCCCCCTTTCTTGGGTTTTCAGGGTGGTGGCTTCGATCGTGGTAACACCGCCAATCCCTGCACCGATATAGACACCGATCCTGTCGGCATTTTCCTCGGTAACCTCCAGATCAGCGTCCCTGACAGCCTCATTGCTCGCCACCATGCTGAACTGAATGAATCTGTCCATGTGACGGGCATCCTTTCCCGGCAAGTGATCCGAGGCAATGAAGTCCTTGACCTCACCCGCTATCCTGACCGGAAAATCGCTGGCGTCAAATAAAGATAGATTGCCGATACCACTGTTCCCAGCGGTAACGTTTCCCCAGTTTTCCTCAACGCCAAGGCCGATTGGTGAAATGATGCCCAGCCCTGTGACTACAACGCGACGACGATTCATCATCAGCCATTCAATACGCGTTTATGAAAGATAGGATTTCCAGTTGACGAAAATCAGCAGGTTCTGTCGGGTACGATGTCGGTTAGGATGCGTTTTCGATGTAATCTATTGCCTCGCCGACCGTGGTGATGGTCTCAGCGACTTCATCAGCGATTTCAAGATCAAACTCCTCCTCAAGCGCCATCACCAATTCAACGGTATCCAGCGAGTCCGCAGCAAGATCATTGATGAAAGAAGTATCCCGGGTGATTTCCGGTGTAGGGTCCTGGTCACTGCACAATTGATCGATCACAAGCTGAACGACTCGATCCTCAATTGCTCCCGCTCCATTGTCACTCATATGTTTATGTCCTCCGATGTGGAATGAAAATAACGCTCTAATGTTATCACTAAAACCGAATTATATTGACCGCGGATTCAAGTTTGCATGACCGGACGAATCTAATGCCTGGTCATCCCGCCGTCAACGCATAAGGTCGTCCCGGTAATATATGAACTCGCCGGTGAGGCGAGAAATGCGACTGCTTCTGCAATTTCCTGCACAGTTCCCATCCGTCCGGCCGGGACTTGCGCGAGCAGATGATCTTTTACTTTCTGGTCCAGTTCCGCGGTCATGTCGGTCTCAATGAAGCCCGGAGCAATCACGTTTACCGTTATATTCCTCGAAGCAGTCTCCATCGCGAGCGATTTGGAGAATCCTGACAACCCCGCCTTTGCGGCCGAGTAATGTGCCTGGCCGATGTTTCCCACCATGCCGACGACCGAGGAGACATTGATGATGCGACCCTCGCGTTTTTTGACCATGCCGCGAATGAATGTTCGGCACAGTCGGTAGACCGAATTGAGATTGGTATCGATCACGTCGTCCCATTCGGCGTCCTTTATCCGCATCAGGAGGTTGTTTCGGGATATTCCGGCGTTGTTCACCAGCACCGTTACGGCTCCGTAGTTTTTTTCGATGAACTGGGCGGTCGCATTGATGCTTTCCATATTCGTCACATCAAGTCTGACACCTTCACCTGCGGCGTTGGCATTTCTGAGATATTTCGTGATGGACTCGGCACCGCTGTCTGTGGTACCGGTACCGATCACAGTACCGCCCATCATGGCAAGTTTTTCAGACACGGCTCGACCGATGCCCCGTGTTGCGCCGGTGACGAGACAGATTCTATTTTCCAAAATACCAGAACTCATCTTCTCAATATGTCAGATAGGCGGCACCCCAGGTAAATCCGCCACCGAACCCCTCGATCAGAACCCGGTCACCGGGTTTGATTCGACCGTCGCGCACCGCGACGTCGAATGCAAGTGGAATGGAGGCAGCGGAGGTGTTGCCGTGCTGATCAACGGTCACTATGACCTTGTCCATCGATATGCCCAGACGCTTGGCGGTCGCCGTGATGATGCGCATATTGGCCTGATGCGGAATCATCCAATCAACACTGTCAACATGGGCCCCGTTGGCTTCAAGGGCTTCTTCAGCGACTTTTTCCATGCATTTCACTGCAATCCTGAACACCTCGCCGCCCTGCATCTGGGTGAATGCACTGCCGTTGACCACCTTGTTGAAATTCTTCGATACGCCAACCGGTACGCTGAGCAGATCCTTGTACTGACCATCCGCATGCAGATGGGTGGAATGGATTCCGGGCGTGTCAGATGCCTCAACAATTATTGCGCCGGCACCGTCACCGAAAAGTACACATGTTGACCGGTCGTTCCAGTCAATGATTCTCGAAAATGTCTCCGCACCGATCACGAGCGCTCTGGTGGCGCTTTCCGTCCGAACGAATTTCTCAGCGATGTCGAGCGCATACATGAACCCGGCACAGACCGCCTGAACATCAAATGCGGGGAACCCCTTGATCCCGAGCCGATCCTGCAACAGACAGGCGCTGCTGGGGAAGACCTGGTCCGCGGTCGTTGTAGCCATGACAATCAAATCAATGCTGTCAGCATCCAGGTCGGCAGCCTCCAATGCTGCGAGCGCAGCTTTTTCGGCAAGATCACAGGTTGATTCACTCTCATCGGCAATATGTCTGTTCTCAATACCGGTTCGCGACATGATCCATTCATGACTGGTATCGACCATCTTTTCCAGGTCGTAATTGGACATGCGATGTGCCGGCAGATAACTCCCGGTCGAGATGACTCTGGCGTACGTCATGGCGACACCTCGGCAGCGGCACTGATCTGCTGATTGATTTGCGACGGAACGTCGTTCGAGATTTCAATCAGTGCCTTTCGCAATGCATATGAAAATGCCAGTTGATCGGCACCTCCATGACTCTTGATTACGGTACCCTGAAGTCCGATCAATGCTGCACCGTTATAGACTCTGGGATCAATCCTCGCCTTTACGCCTTTCATGACCGGTGTTGCAACCAGACCGGAAATCCTCCTCAGCAGATTTTTCTGAAATTCGGTTCGCAGCGCATGCTGGATGAACTTTGAAACACCCTCACTTGCCTTCAGCGCGACGTTGCCGGCGAATCCATCACAAACTATCACGTCAACATTACCCTCGAATATCGCGTCACCTTCCACGAACCCCTGATAATTCAAGTCACTCGATTGAAAAAGTTCAGCCGCTTGCTTGATGATCTGATTTCCCTTTATGTTCTCCACCCCGATGTTCAACAATGCAACACGGGGGTTGTCAATCTGTTCGGTGCATTTGACGAATGTTGACCCCATTATGCCAAATTGAAGCAGGTCTCGGGATGAACAATCCACATTGGCGCCCAAGTCGAGCAGGTTGACGTGTCCGTTCACGGTCGGGATGGAGGAAATTATCGCCGGTCGGTGAATGCCAGGAAACGTCCGCAGGACGAAGTGCGAAATGGCCATTAGTGCGCCTGTATTGCCTGCACTGACACAAGCGTTGGCCGTTCCGTCTTTGACCAGGTCGATGGCGACTCGCAGTGATGAGTTCTTTTTCTTGCGCAGTGCGTGTACAGGAGGCTCGTCCATTTCCACGACTTCCGAGGTATGGCACACCTCTATGCGTGATGCACTGCTCGCGCGTGCTTTCTTGAGGTGCCGATGGATCTCATCCTGGTCGCCGGTCAGCACAAACTTCAGTTGTGAGGCGCCCTCCAGGACAGAAAGTGCTGCGGGCACCGTTACTTCGGGCCCGAAATCACCTCCCATCGCGTCAATGGCAATGGAGTGCACCATGAATATCAGGTGGATTGGGTTGAGCTGGACGCATCGCGCTGTGGTTCACAATACGCGGTGACTCGCGGTCAGGACTCGTCTTCGTCCTCACGCACAACTTCGGGAACTACACGCCGCCCTCGATAGAATCCATCACCGGATACGTGATGACGTCGATGCAGTTCTCCTGTTTCGGGTTCAATCGAAAGAGTTGGCGAACTGAGCGAATCATGGGATCTTCGCATGTTGCGCCGGGATTTGGACTTTTTTCTTTGCTGTACAGCCACGTCACCGCCTCACGGTCAAGGTGTCAAACTTGGAATTTGGTTTCAATTAAAATAATCGGGAGCCGACTACTGTCTTGCATTCGGCGACAGAAGTTGATCGACATTTCGGTCAAGGCACGATACAAACTGCCGTAACAGCAAAATTTTACTAAATTTTCCGGAACCTGATGAGAGTTCCGATGAAATTCAGACCCATGTCGGGTATTGATCAGTTGGAAGCTGATTAGTATCTGTAAGGACTTTTCCGTGATTTCCAAAGATAAAAGACTGCGACTTGTATTGGCATCTTCATCTGCGGCGAGACACGCGGTCCTGTCCAAGCTCAAACTGGATTTTGAGACTCTGGCCCCGTCAATTGATGAGACCCGGCTTGCGCAAGAGCCCCCTGTCGATCTGGTGAAACGGCTGTCATGGCAGAAAGCCAAATCGGTTTCAGATCGATTTGACCGTCATCTGATTATCGGTTCTGATCAGGTTGCGGTCGTCGATGGCGAAGTTACAGGCAAGCCGGCGGACCGTGATGATGCGATCCGGCAACTGAAAAGAGCGTCAGGCCGAAACGTGACACTCTATACCGGCCTTGCACTTTTCAACTCCGAGTCAGATCGCCTGCAGGTCGACGTATTGCCCTATCGAGTGCGATTTCGTGAATTGACAGAATCGATGATTCTTCACTACATCGACAAGGACCAGCCTTTTGACTGCGGAGGAAGTTTGCGATCAGAGGGACTGGGTGTCGCACTCCTTGAGGAGTTCGACGGCAATGACCCGAACATCCTGCTGGGATTGCCCCTGATCCGCCTGATCGATATGCTTGCGGTCGAACACGTGCACCCGCTCTGAATCCGGGTGCCATTCAAGCCATCACCTGTCTTCGACCAAGGTATGGCAATCGTCATCAATCATGACTAAACCATCGGATTCAACGACCTGAATGGGCTCCAATGAAGCGCCGAAGCATGGCCCGCTGACGCACTCACCGCTATCAGGCTCAAACAGGGCGCCGTGATTGGAACAGACGATGTAGTCTGCGGAAAGATCGAAGAACTCGCCTTCCTCATAATCCATCGAAAGAAACAGGTGGGGGCAGCGATTCAGATAGCTGTAGACCTTGCCTCGGTACCGAAGAACAAAAGTCTCAAGTGTTTCGCCGTCGCGGTCTACGACGAATCTGTATCCCGTGCCTTCCGATTCAAGTCTTGACGAGTCGCAGATGACCCGATTGCATTTTTCGACCTTGGTCATGTTGATCTGCAGGATTGTTTCAGGTTGTCCAGCACATCAATCAGTTCCTGGGGCAGTTTACACTCAAGAGAGATTGATTCACCGTTAGCCGGGTGGCTGAAGGTGAGGCTGTATGCATGGAGGAACAACCGGTTCAACCCATAGTTGCGCATTTCTGTGTTGAACTGCCGAATGCCGTATGTCTGATCTCCTGCGATCGGATGCCCTGCCGTTACGGCATGTCGCCGGGCCTGGTGAGTTTTTCCGGTATGAAGGGTGATGTCGACCAAACTGCATGCGGCGAACCTTTCAGTCGGTCGAAACGTGCTGAAGGTCAACTTCCTCGCCGTCTTTCCCGACTTCAAACGGGATGCGGAATCGAGATCAGAAGTTTTGATTTCCCTCTCGCCGCCACGCCAGATTCCCTTTACCAGCGCAAGATATTTTTTGGTTATCGCATGGTCCTCATGGCCATCGCGTCTCAACATCGAGTGCAGCTCGCGCAAGACCCGCTTGTTTTTTGCCAGCAGGAGAATTCCGGATGTGTGCTTGTCGAGGCGATGAACCAATTCGACATATTCCAGGTCGGGGCGCTCCACTCGCATTGCCTCGATGAGTCCAAGTCGATGGTTGGTACCGGAGTGGACGGCAATGCCTGCGGCCTTGTCGACAGCGATCAGGCTCTCGTCCTCGAAAATGATCTGATGAATCGCCCTTTTCAGGTTCGGATTCACGTTCGTCGGAATCGTTCTGTCGGCGATTCGAACCGGTGGAATCCTGACACGGTCGCCAGCTTTCAGCCGATGGTGGACTTTCGCACGCTTGCTGTTCACCCTTACCTGTCCGGTCCGAATGAGAGAATATACGTGGCTGCGCGGCACGCCGGGCAGCTCGGTGATCATGAAGTTGTCGAGTCGACGGTCTTCACAGTCCAGCGTGACTTCCACAGTCGTAGCACCTCGAGATTTTGCAGTCTGTTCGGAATTCAAGGGAATCAGAGTTGTAGTTGCACAGGGTGTCTCCATGCGAATTGCCAACAATCCACATCGAATTCACACTATTCAGTATAATATGTTTTGTTATCCGGCCGAACAGTCGGGCGGATGTAGAGTTTCCCGTAGATTGGCGGTTCGAGCGGGCAGCAACAGACTTGCTGCAGATGCCGAAGAATTCAGCCGAACAGAATCCAGTCTCACATAGCCGGGAACACCCGAAAATTACGGAATTTCGTGCCATAAATGTGAATTTTGGCACCTCAACATAAATTTAACTGCATCACTCAAGAGATATCATGTTCGAGATGGCATATCCCTTTCATTCCGATCATACAGGACCGATACCGGACTTATCAGTCGGTTTCGTTGTGATGCAATTCGGAGAATCAGATAATGAAACGAATGTTGTTCAACGCAACCCACTCAGAAGAGCTTCGGGTTGCCATCGTCGAGGGTCAGACGCTTGTTGATCTGGATATTGAATTTGCCAATAACGAAAACAAAAGAGGTAATATCTATAAGGGAATAGTAACGAAAGTTGAACCAAGTCTTGAAGCCGTTTTTGTAGATTACGGCACCAAACGACAAGGTTTTCTCTCCTTGAAAGACATATCAAGGAGTTACTTTTCCAGCCGCTCTTCGCCCTCCGTCTCGGCAGGGCAACAAGTCCGCATACAGGATGTCATCAGTGTCGGTGACAGCATGATCGTTCAGGTCGAGAAAAATGAAAGAGGTACCAAAGGCGCCGCCCTGACAACCTTTATCAGTCTCGCCGGTCGCTATCTTGTACTGTTGCCCAATAACCCGCGAGGCGGCGGAATATCACGGCAGATTGAAGGTGGGGATCGATATGAGCTGAAGGAAATCATGTCGCAACTCGAGGTGCCGGAGGAACACTCTGTTATCGCACGGACAGCCGGAATCGGACAGACGCTTGAGAACTTCCAGGCAGACCTTGGGATTTTGCTCAATCTATGGAAAATCATCGAGTCGACTGCCGATTCAAAGAAAGCGGCATTTCCAATCTATCAGGAGAGCAGCCTCGTTGCCCGTGCCTTACGCGATTATCTGCGCGAGGATATCGATCAGATCCTGATTGACGATGAGGACCTGTACGAGGAGACCCGCAAGTTTGTCAATGAGGTATTGCCTTCGGCAAAAGTGCAGGTTCAGCACTACACCGACACGGTTCCGCTGTTTTCACGCTACCAGGTTGAACATCAGATCAAGGATGCCTTTGAACGAAACGTGAAACTCCCAAACGGCGGTGTGATTGTCATCGAACAGACTGAGGCGTTGGTCACAATTGATGTCAACTCAGCGAGGTCTACCAAGGGAGCCGATATCGAAGAGACTGCGTTGCAGACGAATCTTGAGGCAGTGGATCAGATTGCCAAGCAACTTCGGGTGCGCGATGTTGGCGGACTCATCGTGATCGACCTGATCGACATGGTCAACAAAAGAAACCGAAGGACTGTGGAAAAGCGATTCAATGAGGCGGTTGAATCTGATCGCGCCCGCACTCGAATTGGCAGGATCTCCAGTTTCGGCCTGCTGGAGATGTCCAGACAGCGCTTGCGTTCCTCAATTGAGGAGTCCAGTCACGATGTATGTCCCCGCTGCAAGGGACATGGATTCATCCGCAGCGCCACTTCCAGTGCCCTGAGCATCCTTCGGATCATCGAAGAAGAGGCGCTTAAGGAAAGTACCGAACTGATTCACGCACATCTGCCGGTCGAGGCCGCAACATTTCTGGTGAATGAGAAGCGCCATGAGCTGAACATGATCGAATCGAGAATGGGTACGAGAATCGTGATTGTTCCGACAAGCTCGATGCTGACGCCGGATCATCAGCTCGTCAAGTTCACTTCTGCCGAGCTGGAAGACAAGGAGGCTTCGATCAGCTACACATTGCAGTTGCCCAACCGTGCCCCCGAGGTCTACAACTTCCTCCGAGCCGGCAGCAACGAAAAACCTGCCGCGGTCCAACAGTCCGACGTGCTCGGCATATCCGACAAGAGCAAGACCTCAGGTCCACTGCTCAAGCGGGTTGTGAAGAGTCTGTTCGGGCCCGGACGGAATGATGCGGCTCCAGCCGGTCCATCGAAAGTCGACGAGCCCCCGTCCAAGGGCAAATCGCCAGCGAAAAGGACTGCGAAAGGCTCATCAACTACCAGGAGACCAAGAAGGAAGCCTCAGGGCGGTGAGCGAACGGCAACACAGGGGCGACGAAATACAACGTCCAAACCGAAACGTTCACGAACAAGACCTTCGGGCAACTCCATTCATTACGAGCAGAGCAAGTCTGGGCAAGGCAACTCGACGGAGCGTGCGAAATCAGCTGGCGGCCATTCCAATAACCGGGGAAACAGAAAACCGCGTTCGCAAAGATCAAGGAGTCGGGAGGTTCAGCACAGTCATGACGATGCCACATAGACCTTGTGGCATCCGATCAATTGTTCGGCTTCCAGGCACTCAAGAATTGCTGAAACAGACCAGCATCCGATTCGGATAACCAGTTCCTGACAAGCTGCAGTTCGTTTTCGTAGCGCTGCTCAGTGTAGATGCCTCGAATCAGTTCGAATCTGAGATAGACAAGGAATGTAGTCAGCGCGTCGATCTCGCAGTAATCCCTGATCCCCTGGAGATCTCCCTCGAGATAGGCATCAAAAACGTTGCTGCCCCCTACCCCGAGTTTCCCTGGCAGTCCGATCAGCTTGCAGATGTCGCCCAAAGGCGCACATGCTCTTGGCTGATATCGCGAAAGGATATCCATCAGGTCAACGTGGCGGTTATGGTAGCGACTTTGGTAATTGCTCCATTTGAAGTCGCTGTTGAATTTGCCGGTATCCCAGTAAGTGACACTGGGGATGGAGTGAATCATTGCCCGATACTGCAGCACAGGCAAATCAAAGCCGTTACCGTTCCACGAAATGAGCGTGGGCGACTTTTCGACGATATTGAAAAACTTCTGGACGATCTCCTTTTCGTCGGATTCAATATCTCCGAGTGTTCGGACTCCGAATTGATCCTTGCCCCATCGAGCGGCTAACGAAATCGCGACGACCCGATGTTGGTGCAATGGGAGAAAATCCGCATTCGCTACCTTTTCCCGCCGGGCGGCGAGCATTGCCTTGGCAGTTTCCTTGTCGTCAATTCCATCCAGGTCGAACAGTTTCCGGCCCCCTTCAAGGTCCGGAATCGTTTCGATATCGAAAGCAATCAGCATCAGAGCATCCGAATTTTCAAACTACGATTTTACGATCAGCGATATGAGCGCGGTCATGCGGGTTGTCAGTCAGAGCCGACTCCAGAACTGGACTATGGTCTACAGAACGCGAATCTCTCTTGAGGTATGCACACGATACCACAACCGCCGGGTTGGGTTGGGTTGAAAATCCCCTGCTGCCGACAGATGTGCGCGCGATTGCGTTTTGTTATTGACTTAGCTGCTGGACAATCAGCTGCGGCTTTTTTCTTCCTCTGAACTCGTTCACTTCCAACCGATAGATCATTGTGTACGTGGACAGGTCCGGCGGCTGGTGATGAGTTTGAAAGTATCTGAAGAAAATCGCATCAACTGTCTTGGAGTGTTTCAATGACCGGACAGTCATTTTCAAGTGTATTTCCTTAACCACGGCATATTGAACGATCTCAAACCGCCCATCAAACAATGGAGTCTCAAATGCCTGACCCCATGGACCGCCATTGCGAATTGCCTCAGCCGTGTCGAGGTCGAGCGATTCGATTTCGCCGTCAGTCAGAATTCGATCTTCCGCCGGTTGGTGTTCCTGATATCGGGCAATGACGTCTTCAAAGCGATCACTGAATTCCTCGAACGACTCTTCAGCAATCGTCAGACCAGCGGCCATGGCATGGCCACCGAACTGAACAACAAGCTGTGGATTCAGATTCGAAACGTCTGCGATTGCATCGCGAATATTGACATTCCAGACGGATCGCCCGGAGCCTCGCAGGTTGCCGTCATTATCGGGTGCGAATACGATTGTCGGCCGACCGGTATGCTCGCGAACACGAGACGCAATCAGGCCGACAATTCCAGAGTGCCAGTCTTGGTTCACCAGACAATTCGAATACTTGCTCACGTCCAGATTGTTCTCTAGCCGCTCGACCTGGCTCATTGCCTGAGTTGCCATTTTGTGTTCCTGATCGCGTCGGCGCTGATTGAAGTTCTCGATTTTCTCCAGCAGTCCGAACACTTCAGAACGGTCATTGCTGGTGAGACACTTGACTCCGTATCTGATGTCGTCAAGTCGGCCAGCAGCGTTTAGTCTCGGACCTGCTGAGAACGCCAGATCTTCAGAGCTGATCTTGCCGATTGTTCGACGATCAGATTCAAGCAATCCCCGGATGCCGACACGACAGTTTTCGGAATTGATTCGCCTCAATCCCTGTGCGACCAGAATCCGATTGTTTCTGTCCAGTGGCACGACGTCTGCTATGGTGCCGAGAGCGACCAGGTCCAGATAGTCAGCCATAACCGGCACCTTGATTCCCTCATCAGCAAACCAGTTGGCTTCGGCCAGGCGGGTTTTCAGTGTTGAGAGCACGTAAAAGATTACGCCGACACCGGCGAGATTCTTACTTTCAAACTGATCTTTCGGCAACCGCGGATTGACGATCGCGTCAGCTTCGGGCAAACTATCGCCAGGCAGGTGATGGTCAGTGACAACTACGGTAATCCCATATTCCTTCGCCAGCTTGACTCCGGCGATACTGGAAATGCCATTGTCAACGGTGATCAGCACGTCCGGCTGTGTTGTCGACAGATAATTGACAAACTTTTCCGAAAGTCCATATCCGAATCGCACGCGATCCGGGCATGCATAACTGACGCATCTGGCACCGAATGCTTTCAATGCCAAGTAGGCCAGTGCGCAGCTTGTCGCGCCATCGGCATCGTAGTCTCCGGCAATCAGGATTAGCGCATCCGCCTGGACCGCATCAAAAATAATCTGGACTGCATCGTCCAGATTTGCGAGTCCCGCAGGATGGAGTAAGTTGGTCAGAGAATAATCCAGTTCTTTCGGGTCCTTTACACCCCGATTTCTGTATACCCTGTCCAATACGGGATGAATTCCCTCTAGCGGTGTTTCACGAACCGGAACTCTTTCAACAACTTTCTTTTTCGACGCTGAGTTTGGTGCAGACATGAAAATCGGATCAGGCCAGGCTTTCGATTCTGATTCTGGTAATGGACTCTCGCACCGATTCCAATGACTCCAACTGTGCGATTGCACGCAGCATGTTTGACTCCACGGTTTCCTGGGTGATGATCACGACCGGAAGAACGTCCTCATGAGCACCGGTTCCTTTCTGTAGAATCGACTCAATACTGATTCCCTGATCACCAAGAATCCTGGTCACTTCAGCGAGCACGCCTGCCTGATTGTCGACAGTCAGGCGCAGATAGTTTGCTGTTGAGAAGTCATCAATGGACAGCATCGGCAACGGCGTGATGGAATTGGGTTGGAATGCGAGATGCGGAACACGATTCTCCGGGTCACTGGTCATCACACGGACCACATCGACAAGATCAGCAACCACTGCGGAAGCGGTCGGCTCAGCCCCTGCTCCAGCTCCGTAAAACAAAGTTCTGCCAACCGCGTCACCAGTGACCAGGATTGCATTCATGACCCCATTGACATTGGCAATCAGTCGACGATTGGAGACAAGTGCAGGATGAACTCTGGTTTCCACGCCATTCTCACCTCGTTTTGCAATTGCCAATGGCTTGATGCTGAATCCAAGCTCATCCGCGTAAGCGATATCGTCGTAGGTGATGGACTCAATTCCGATCCGGTGTACATCACGAATCTCCTGCAAGGGTACACCGAAAGCGATGGATGCCAGTATGATCAGCTTGTGAACTGCATCGATTCCGGAAACGTCAAAAGTCGGGTCTGCTTCCGCATAACCCAGTCTCTGAGCATCATCAAGCATTTCATTGAAAGAACAGTGTTTTTCCTTCATTCCTGTCAGGATATAGTTACTCGTTCCATTGATGATTCCAATCAGTGATTCAATCCGATTGCCGGCAAGACCTTCCCGAATTGCCTTGATGATCGAGATCCCGCCTCCGACAGCAGCTTCGAATGCAATGACGAGTGATTGATTCTGTGCTGTCTGGAACAGTTCCTTTCCTCGCACCGCGAGCAATTCCTTGTTCGCCGTGACGACATGCTTGCCATTGCGCAGTGCCTGGGTAACGTAGTCGTGTGCCGGCTCTACACCACCGATCAGCTCAACGACAATGTCGATGTCCGCAGACTCCAATATTCGACCCGGGTCGTCGGTCAACGCCACTGTGTCCACAATGGGGTCTCTTGATTTGTTGAGATCATTGACCGCGCACATGGCAACTTCTATTTCGCGTCCGGCGCGACGTGATATTTCCTGTGAATTGCGTCGGAGGACAGTCAGCGTACCGCATCCGACAGTGCCCAAACCGATTATTCCAATTTTGACTGGTTTCATCGAAGTTAAATCAAATCGTGAATATTTGGAAAAGATAGATTCATGAAACTGCTATATTTGTTGCTCCAACCAGCTCTCACAACCTGTTATGGAACTTAGCAGATCAGACTTACCCGGGGCTAACCTGATCAAACAATACACATCCGGCGAGTTTCTTGTAAACGGTGTATTGTATACACAGAGCATCATTGTGACGGCTGATAATGTCCTGACCGACTGGGCACCAAGGACTGTCAGTGAACTGGATGTCCCGGATTTCGAAAGATTTGCCAGATTCGATGCGGAAATCGTCATTCTCGGGACCGGGCGGGAACTTGTTTTCCCTGATCTGAAATTGCTGCAGCCTCTCATTGATCAACGATGCGGCTATGAAATCATGAATTCCCGAGCCGCATGCAACACTTTCAATATTCTGATCGGAGATGATCGGAAAGTCATTGCCGCCTTACTGTCAGGATAAAGACCGGATCCATTCAGGGGAATGGCTATGGTCGCAGCCGCGGCGTATGACGGTCGGTATTCCCATATTGGCCGGCAGATCAGACGAACTTCCGAGAAGCAGTCACTGCATCGAGTGAGAATCGCAGTTCGCGTGGATTTATCGGACTGCGCGTGAAATGAGTTGCGTGGTCGGAACTGCGCGAAACTCAGCGTGCGGCATCAACCCTTGGGCAGATAATGCGTCGGGTCGACAGGTGTACCATTCTTTCTTATCTCAAAATGGAGTTTGACTCTATCTGCGTCAGTACTCCCCATTTCCGCTATTTTCTGACCCTGGGCAACGGTTTCGCCCTCCTTGACGATTACCCGCGAGTTATGTGCATAGACGCTGAGGAACTGTGGCGAGTGCTTGACGATGATAATTCTGCCGTAACCGATCAGTCCGGTGCCGGAGTAGACCACTTTCCCATCAGCGCTTGCCTTGACCGGAGCACCGCTGTCCCCCGCAATCTGAATCCCATTTTGTCGGGTTGACTTGGAGAAACTGCTGATAATGTCACCCTGGGCTGGCCAAATCCATTCAGACGGACCTGACGTCACGGTCGGTACGGTTTTTGGAGGCGAAGCGTGTTTGCTGCTTGTACTCTCGGTCGTTGATACCGGCTGCGGCGGAGGATCTTCAACGGCTTGTTGATACCCTGAGAACTCTTTGCCCTCTGGCGGATAGAGCTTGATCTCCTGACCTGGATAGATCGTCTGTTCAGGATCGGCCATGCCGTTCCAATCCGCCACGTCGCGATAATCATATCCAGCAGCAAAGGAAATCGAATACAGGTTGTCGCCTGCCTGTACAATCGAAGTTCTGCCCGTATAGGTTGTATCGGCCGCGGACTGCGTGACCTGGATGTTCATGTTGATTATGGGCGTGCTCCCATCGTTCTTCACGGACCCGCAACCACTTGCGACGAGCGCGGCGCCGGTCAGAAGAAACAACCCCAGTTTATTGTAGTGTCCAGTAAACAATTAAGATCACAACCAATACTGTCAAAACCCACCCTATCGGAGTGGCATATCTTCTCATTATGCTATGAACCGCATCACCAGCCCAATAGCAGATCAACGATACAGCGAAGAATCTAGCGCCGCGACCGATGACAGAACCAATGACAAACGGAAGGATTGCCATCGCAAAGACTCCTGACGCTATTGTAAACACTTTGTAAGGAATCGGAAGAAAACCCGAAATCAGCACCATCCAGATTCCATACTCTTCATACCAGGTGCCCAAGACTTGAAAGTATTCTTCCAAGCCATAGAGTTCCATCAACCATAATCCGACAGAATCGTAAAGAAAAATACCGATCAGATAACCTGCGAGACCTCCGAGAACCGAACTGATTGTAGTCAGCGCAGCGAAATACCATGCTCTCGACTTTTGTGCCAATACCATTGGAATCAGCAAAAAATCCGGAGGTATGGGCAAGATCACAGCTTCCGTGAAACTCAGCCCACCGAGATAGGCTGGGGCATGTCGGCTGGAAGCCAATTCGAGCGACCGGTCGTAAATTCGCTGCGAAAACTTCAACTTCAATCAACCTTGAACTTCATTTGCTGCCTAACTGCGTATCTGGGTTCCCGGTACCTGATTTGGAAAATAATCCACACACTCGCCTACCCGGCGGACGTCTGCAGTTGCGCAATGCAACCCGCCCCCAAATGCATAGGCGTATCTGAAAGGGATCGGTATCACCTCGAACCCCAACGAATCCAATTGTTCCGCCTGATTGACTTCTGAGTCTTCTACGCAGACCGTCTTGTGATCCAGTATCAGGACATTCATTGACAACCAGACGCTGGAGTAGCAAAGCGCAGGCGGCTTGTCGTGCGCCGGTAACGCAGCATCAACAATTTCCCAGTCATTGGCCTCGAATATTTTCCGTTGATCCTCAGGCAGTTTGCGAACCGGATTGTTGATGATCAGTCCGGGCCGCAATGGAACAAACGTTGCATCAATATGAATCGGGTTCGGGTCATCAGGAAAATTGATACAGTGAACTCTGTGATCGGGGAAATGTCGCTGAAGCCATTGTGCCGCCTTTCGGTTGGTGGTGACACCATGTTGACAGAACAAGTCCTTGCCGAGACGCAACACATCCGCCGCATCAAACAGTGGCTCGTGTTCAGTGGTGACAAAATCCAACCGCCGAGTCTTGTCCAAGAGCACATCGTATGTTGCATCCTGAAAGTAATCCGTCTGGTATGCTTCATCAGTGAGTCTCGGGCGAGGTGCCTGCTCCCACTTGAACAACGGGTCCTCATCGAAGTAACGTAGCATCAGTGGGTGATATGCAAGATATTCAAAGTACCTGCATCTCATCATCATGGCCGCGCTGAGAATCTCTCGTCCCACTGTCAGCAGAACATCTCGGGGCGGCATACAGCCAAAAAGTGTTCTTGTTGAGAAATCCGGCGTGTGGGCTGTCTGATTCCATTGGAGCGGGGTTGGACGGTCTACCCGAATCCCCCGAGAACTGAGAACATGTGCAAAATAGTCCAGCTCTTGTGCAGCTTTTTCGACCGTATCGAGCGGCCTGGGACCCCAAATGCCCCACATATCACTGTTCTTGTCGATTTTTGCTTCCAGGGCTGGTTCCCATGCTGGAATACAGGTGTTCTCAGCCCTGCCGACGATAATGTGTTTCAGCGGATCAAAGTCATTCCAGGAGGAGACTACTGTTTTGGTCATCAAAGGATCCCTTGTTCAAGGCAGATATAGGAAAAATCTCCAGTTTCATTTGAATGGTCGGGGCGAGAGGATTTGAACCTCCGGCCTCTTGCGCCCCATGCAAGTGCGCTACCAGGCTGCGCTACGCCCCGAATCAGTGATTGGTTGACTCGGTAGTCAGTATGTCGACCACCGTTTCAAGTTGTGCGATTGTCTGATTGATCTGATCTGCATGAGCGTAGGGATTTTCCGTATTATCCTGATTATCCTGTTTCAACTGATTTTTTGCTCCTTCGATCGTATAGCCCTTATCGTAAAGCAGGTCCATGATCTTTTGGATCAGCTGAATCTCACGTCTGGAATAATAACGTCGTTTGCCTCGTCGACGGACTGGTTCGAGATCGGGAAACATCTGTTCCCAATAACGCAGCACATGTGTTTCGACCGAGCAAAGCTTGCTCACCTCTCCGATCGTAAAGTAATGCTTGTTAGGTATGGGTTGGATTTGAGGCATGGACGAAATGCGTCATTATCAAATGCAAACCTGATACTATTCGCCGGAATCGGTGGGAAATGAGTAATTTGCGACACGTCGTCGTAGATTGTTGCTCGCTCTGAATGTGACAACCCAGCGTTCTGTAATGGTGACTGCATCCTTGGTCCTTGGATTGCGACCGGGTCTCGGAAACTTATGGCGTATCCCATAACTTCCAAATCCGGAAAGTTTCACTTCCTCGTGTCTTTCCAGTGTGGCGCGAATCTGCTCGAAGAAATTCTCGACAAATTCTTTGGATTCTCGTTGATTCAATCCAAGATGCTCGTGGATTTCCGCAACCAGATCCGATTTTACAATTACACTATCTCCCATCTGATCATTCCGCCTGTTCTCTTAACTGTGCACCGAACTTCGCATTCAATGTACTCAGGATCGACTTTAAACTGGCATTGACTTCGTTGTCAGTCAATGTCTGCTCGTGAGATCGAAATGTCAATCGATATGCGACGCTCTTGGAATTTGTATCAATGCCTTGTCCACAATATACATCAAAAAGCGTGATGTTTTCCAGATACGGCTGATCGCATCTGTCGATTTCATCTGAAATATCTGCAACTGGAATGTCGGCGCCCACCACGATCGAAATATCCCGCACCAAGGGTGGAAAGCGAGAAATCGAACTATACTGATTCAGACGCCTGTGTCCGATCACATCAAGTTCAAGTTCAAATACAAAAACTTTATCTTCTTCGTTGATTTCATTAAATATATCTGGATGAATTTGTCCTATGGAACCACATTTTCGCTGATTGTGGTAGATGCTGGCACTGCATCCCGGGTGGAGACCTTCGTTCGGTTGCGCCCTGATTTCGAATTGATCCGTCTTTCCTGTCAGGTCCAAGATTGAAAACAGGTCGCCCTTGATATCGAAAAAGTCAATCATGCGCTCGTCCAAGCCCCACTGCTGAGGATTCGCCATTCCATAACAAAGACCGCCGATCATATCGACTTCCTGATCAGGCAGAAACACCCGGCCGACTTCATATAGGCGGATACGGTCCTTGTTTCGACGGTAGTTTTCCAAAAATGCGCCCAATAGCCCCGGCCAAAGACTGGTTCGCATTGCTGACATGTTTTCAGACAGCGGATTTGCCAGTAACTTCGCACGGTATTCCGGTTTGAACTTACCTTGGAGATCAGGATCAACGAAACTATAGGTGATCGCTTCGAAGTAGCCCTGACCATGCATCGTTTCCCTGATGGACTGCTCGGTTATGGTTGTTTCACGTACACTGCCCGACGTGTGTATCCCGACATGCATCGTGCTTGGAATCTGGTCATAGCCGTATATCCTGGCAACTTCCTCAATCTGATCATGTTCCAATTCCAAATCAAATCTATAGTCGGGCGGTACAACTTCCCAGCTATTGTCCAGCGTTGTCACGCGATCGTTGACAGATCGCAGGATCGATTCGATTCGTTCTTCGGGAATCGTCACACCGAGAATGCGTTCGATTCGGGACTTGCGTACCGTGCAGGACTGCTTTTTGGGAACATATTGTTTGCTGGTCACTTCCTGAAGGGGCCCTGCAACACCACCTGTAACTTCCAGTATCAATTGTGTTGCACGCTGCATTGCCTCCGCCTGCTGCAGCGGATGAACACCTCGCTCAAATCGATGTGAGGCATCGGTATGTTTGCCGAATCGAGATACCGAGCGTCGAACTGCGAGTGGAGAAAAGAATGCCGCCTCTAGGAAAACATTCCTGGTTTCGGGACGAATACCACTCGATTCACCTCCCATTACACCTGCCAGGCCGTTCGGTCCGTCTCGGTCGGCAATGAGCAATATCCCATCACCCAGATCAATTTCATCTCCATCGAGAAGCGTGAGTCTTTCCCCTGCTTTGGAACGTCGGACGATGATTCCCGAAGAGTCGAAAATATCAGTATCGAACGCATGCATCGGCTGACCCAGTTCCATCATGACATAGTTTGTGATGTCAACAATCGGATGGATGCAGCGCAAGCCGATGCGCTCCAGCCGAGTTGCCATCCAGTCCGGTGTTCTGGCTTCGGAATTGATATTCTCGATCACTCGTCCGCAATAATTGGGGCAGTCTTCCGGGTCGAGCACGGTGACCGGGATTGAGGTTGAGGTTTGTGCTGCAACGGACTGAACTGGCGTCGATTCGAGCTGCTGATTGGCAATGATCGCGACTTCCCTGGCGACACCCCGGATACTCAGGCAATCCGCTCGGTTCGGGGTCAGTTCGATATCCATAATGGTGTCCGGCAAATTCAGGTACCGGTTCAATGAGCAACCGACTGGAGCGGTTGAATCCAGTTCCATCAACGTATCGAACATTGTCCCCAGTCCGAGTTCACCGGCTGAACAGAGCATTCCAGATGATGTCTCGCCATGAATGGACCGTGAATCAATTACGATCTCCCCGACTTTGCTTCCCACCGGAGCGATCGGGTATTTCGCACCCTCTTTCACAACCGGCGCGCCGCAGACAACCTGAATCTCGCGGTCTCCTCCGGCATCCACCATGCACACTGCAAGGTGATTGCGGGTTGGATGCGGTCTGATTGCATGAACTGATCCGACGACCACCCGGTCATCACAGTCCGTTACCGAGGTGACTGTGCCCACTTCGAGTCCAGCCATTGTCAGCCGGCCCGATAATTCCGCATTGCTCAGATTGAAGTCAACCCATTTCCCGAGCCAGTTGGTGGAGACGATCATCGACTACGGATCTCCATCTGACTTATTGGAACTGGCCCAGCATTTCCAGATCATTTTTGAAAAAGAACCGAAGGTCATCGACACCGTATCGGAGCATGGTGAATCGCTCCACGCCCAATCCGAACGCGTATCCCGCATAGCGTTCGGCATCAATTTCAACATTTGAGTATAAGGCCGGATGCACCATGCCACAGCCGAGCACCTCCAGCCAGCCACTTTTCTTGCAGACATTGCATCCATCGCTTTCACAAAATACACAACTGATATCGACTTCTGCGGAAGGTTCTGTAAACGGAAAGTAGGATGGACGAAAACGCAGTTTCAGGTTCTGTTCGAAGAATTCCTGAACGAAGAATTCCAATATGCCCTTGAGGTCTGCGAATGTTGTTGATTCGTCTACTACCAGTCCTTCAAGCTGATGGAACATGGGTGTGTGAGTGATATCCGAATCACAGCGATATACCCGGCCGGGTGCTACGACCCGAATCGGCGGGCTATTGTTCTCCATATACCGTATCTGAACCGGAGATGTGTGGGTACGCAACAGCAGGTCGTCATGAAAGTAAAACGTATCCTGCATCGCGCGGGCTGGATGTTCCGCAGGGATGTTCAAAGCCTCGAAGTTATGGTAGTCGTCCTCGATTTCAGGACCGACCGCGATGTCGAACCCGGCTCTGGAGAAAATTTCTTGCATCCGGAACATTGTCCTGGAGAGCGGGTGCGGACCGCCGGTCGCGTTTCTTCGCCCTGGCAAGGTGACATCAATCTTTTCGCTGGCGAGGCGCGCAAGTCTGATTTGCTTGCGCAGATGTTCGCGTTTATCTTCGAGACTCGACTGCAGCTGGTTTCTTGCGTCCGACAGTTTCTTTCCGGCAGCAGGTCTGTCCTCATCGGGAAGTTTACCGATGGATTTGATCAACGTTGTGATCCGTCCTTTCTTCCCGAAGTATTCGACCCGAAGCGCTTCAAGCGCTTCAAGCGAATCGGCTGACTGGATTTTGGTTTTCGCCTCAGCTACAACAGTATCCAGCTGTGAATATGCCTCCATTTCCGGCATCGCCCAGATACGTTAGCGAGCAATCAGGTGCTGATGTGTGGGTTGTGTGGGTTGGACAGATAGAGCTGCGAATACGTTTTAAGCGCTGCTTAACTCAACCTTCGCCTTCTCAGCGAGTCTGGAAAAGGTCTCGCTGTCATGGACAGCGATGGAAGCGAGGGATTTGCGATCGAGCTCGATGCTGGCCAGTGACAACCCTCGCATGAAACTGCTGTAGTTCATGCCACATTCGCGAGCGGCTGCGTTGATGCGCATGATCCAAAGAGATCTGAAATCCCTTTTCTTGCGTCGACGATCGCGATATGCATATTGTCCGGCCTTGATAACAGCCTGCTTGGCAACGCGAAACACATTCTTTCGGGCTCCTCGATAGCCTTTCGCCTGTTTCAATACTTTCTTGTGCCGCGCTCTTGCGGTCACACTGCGTTTTACCCTTGGCATTGCAAATTCCTCGTCTACGCGTAAGGCAACATTTTCTGAACTTTCGACGTATCGGCCGAATGCACGAGCGTACTCTTGCGCAAGCCGCGCTTACGTTTGGTTGACTTCTTGGTAAAGATATGGGAAGCGTGGGAGTGACCACGCTTGAATTTTCCGGTTGCAGTGCGCTTGAAGCGCTTCGCTGCCCCCTTGTTCGTTTTCATTTTAGGCATTGAAAAATCCTAAATAAGTTTATTCCATCAGGTTCTCACAGGCGCCAGTAACATAATCATCTGTCGCCCTTCCAATACAGGCTCCTGCTCAACAACTGCCAGTTCCGCCAAGTCGTTTTTCACACGCTCAAGCATTTCAAGTCCCAACTTCGGATGTGTGACTTCCCGCCCGCGAAACCTCATCGTCACGCGAGTCTTGTTGCCCTCTTCCAGAAACTTTCTCAAGCGGTTCAGTTTGACATCGTAGTCACCAATATCCGTACCTGGACGGAATTTGATTTCCTTGACAACAATCTGTTTCTGTTTTCGTCTCGCATCGTGTTGTTTCTTGCTTGTCAGATATCTAAATTTTCCATAGTCCATGACCCGACACACGGGTGGATTGGAAGTAGGTGAGATTTCAACAAGATCAAGGTCCGCTTCCAGTGCGTAGCTTTTTGCTTCGGCCAGAGGTACCACTCCGATCTGCTTGCCATCCTCACTGACCAATCGAACCGTTGTCGCTTCGATCTGCGAATTGATGCGGTGTAATTTGTCAGTAGCCGTTTCGTTGCCTCCTTATTTCAAATTCAGTTCAAATTGCTTGCTTCGTGAATCATCTTGATTACAGATGCAATCGACTGCGGGCCGAAATCCTCCCCGGACAAGGCCCGAACTGCAATTTGTTCGTTTTCCACTTCGCGATTGCCGATCACCAGAAGATACGGAACTTTATTCAGAGTCTGTTCCCTGATCTTGAATCCGATTTTCTCGTTTCTCAAATCCAGAGCTACTCGGATACCGGCTTTCTTCAGCGAATCAGATATTTTAAACGAATATTCTTTCTGTGCTTCAGAAATATTCATCACAACCGCCTGAACCGGCGCAAGCCAGACGGGAAACTTTCCAGCATGTTCCTCAATCAGGATTCCGATGAACCGTTCGACAGAGCCGAGAATCGCACGGTGAATCATGACCGGTGTTCTTTTTGTACTGTCGGAGTCCACGTATTGAGCGCCGAGTCGTCCCGGCATTGAGAAGTCGAGCTGGATTGTGCCGCACTGCCATTTTCTTCCCATGCTGTCGTTCAGTACGAAATCAATCTTGGGACCGTAGAACGCACCCTCTCCCGGATACATGGTGTAGTCCATGCCGCGCTGTTCCAAGACCGCCTGCAGCGCATTTTCGGCAGAATTCCACAACTCGTCGCTTCCGACCCGCTTTTCCGGACGGGTCGACAATCCGATCGAAATTTCATTGAATCCAAAATCTGAGTAGACGCGCAATGCGATTTCAATCAGGGTCTCCACTTCCGTCTGTATCTGCTCTTCGGTGCAAAAAACGTGTGCATCGTCCTGGGTGAAGCGTCTGACACGCATGAGTCCATGCAATGTACCAGACGGCTCATATCGATGAACAATTCCGAACTCCGAAATTCGAAGCGGGAGGTCGCGAAAACTGCGCAATCCCTGATTGAATACCTGGACGTGTCCCGGGCAGTTCATCGGCTTGAGCGCATAGGATTTGTTCTCAATTTCTGTTGTGAACATGTTCTCCTGGAACGTTTCCCAGTGTCCGGACCGCTCCCACAACGAACGGTCAATCAACTGGGGCGTATGCACTTCGGTATAGTTGTAGTCCTTCAGAAGGTCGCGCATGTAGGATTCCACCAGTCGGAACAGAGTCCATCCCTTCTCGTGCCAGAACGCCATACCCGGAGCCTCTTCCTGAAAATGGAACAGGTCCAGTTCAGCGCCCAACTTGCGATGGTCGCGCAACATCGCCTCTTGTTGTTGCTTCAGATATGTATCGAGATCACTCTTGGAGCTGAAGGCGGTTCCGTAGATTCGCTGAAGCATTTCATTGCTTGAGTCTCCCCGCCAATAAGCGCCGGCGACTTTCGTCAGCTTGAACGCCTTGAGAAAACTGGTGTCCGGCACATGCGGACCGCGGCAAAGGTCGACAAAATCACCTTGTTCATAGAGCGTTATCTGCTCGTTTTCCGGGAGGTCATGGATAATCTGTGCCTTATATTCCTCGCCCATGTCGCGAAACAGGGAAACAGCATCATCCCGCCCAATGACTTTTCGGTTCATCAGGAGTTTCTCGGCGGCGATTTCACGCATGCAGTTTTCGATCTTCTCGAGATCCTCATTGGTAAACCCGCGTTCGAATGCAAAGTCATAGTAAAACCCGTCTTCAATGACCGGACCAATGGTGACCTGTGCTGACGGATAGAGTCGCTTGACCGCCTGGGCGAGAAGATGTGCTGTGGAGTGGCGAATGATCTGCAGTCCCTCATCATCCCGGCCGGTGATGATTCTTAGTCGTCCATCGGACTGGATTTCACGTGAAGTGTCGAGCAGATTGCCGGCGAATTCGCCAGCGATCGCGGCCCGATGCAATCCAGATCCAATGTCCGCGGCGACCTGATCGACTGTCGGATTGGACGCGTAATGTCTCTCCGACCCATCGGGCAATGAAATTATTGGCATAACACTTATATAACGTATGGAAACAATCGCACCGCAGAAAGCCTTGACGGTGCTCCGGAAGCGTGCATATTATAAGCCGAATAATCAGGCAGGAAAACATCTGTTCTTGATCAACATATGTGGATGGAGAACATCGACATAGCGATTAGAATTTGTTTATCATTTTGCGGACGGATACCCAACGTATTGATAAGTCTGCGTGACCGGCCAGCCGTCCGGAACTCTGACTATGACAGTCACATGAAAGTATCCAATTCTTCATGAGTCAACTGGAATGATTCCGTATGGAACGAAATAATCTATATGCGGCACTATTTGCCGAATGGCTGGGAACCGCCCTGCTTCTTGCCACTGTAATCGGGTCAGGAATCATGGCCGAAACCTTGGCTGGCGGAAACGTCGCCATTGCACTGCTGGCCAATACAATTGCCACAGGTGCCATTCTGGTGGTACTGATCACGATGCTTGGACCTGTATCCGGCGCGCACTTCAACCCCGCCGTTTCGCTGGTTTTCGCGCTTAAGCGGGATATCAGCTGGACTGTCTTTGGTGCCTATGTCGCATTGCAGATACTTGGGGGCATTGCGGGCATGCTCGCAGCTCACCTGATGTTTGAAGAGCCGATATTCCAGCTGTCCGAAAAAGTCAGAACTGGCGGGTCACAATGGTTTTCCGAAGGAGTCGCCACCTTCGGACTGGTGCTTGCCATACTGGCAACGCTGCGGGCCCGACCGTCTGCCGTACCCATGGCTGTAGGACTGTACATCACCGCAGCGTACTGGTTTACCGCATCGACGTCTTTTGCAAACCCCGCAGTTACAATAGCGCGCAGTCTGACTGACACGTTTTCTGGAATCTACCCTCCGCACGCCCCGATGTTCATCGCTGCCCAACTGGTTGGCGCAGTTGTTGCGCTATTTGCGTGCAACAAGCTTTACGGAAAGACGAGTCCGCAATCCGAGAGTTGAAGCGCCTCGGTTTGCAAGTCAGTTTCGGATGTTCCAAAAAGCCTGCTGTCCGATACGGTCCGTTTATTAGTCACTGTCTGGAAAGCGGTGCGTCCGAGTTTTTGGTGTTACAACCATTTCAGCTTGCCCGCAGGCTACAGGAAAAGTCTGCAGTGGTTGCAGGCGATACCGATTCGGACCGGTTTGCCGGTTTTTGTACAGTGTCCACAACCGAACTTGCTGAAAAATGACAGAGCGGGGTCGAGTCCTGCACAAGTATTGCTGAACCCTTCAGGAGCTTCGAAATCGGCAGTTGATATGGCACTTTTCCAGACCGACTGTATGTATTCTGCATCCTTGTTCGAGTCCAGATTGCTTTTCTTTGACATGCCCAGATTGTCGGTTGCCTTGCTGACAAATGAATCAACATTCACCGGCAAACGATCCAGATGCGAGATTTTCGCACCACCAGGATTCACCAGCATGCGCAGCCAGATGGAACTTGCTTTCGCCCCACTGAGAATCGGAAAACGATTTTCACCCTCCTCGCTGCGCGTGCTCAGATCGTCCAGCAGATTCTTGACGTCTACAGAATTACCGTAGATGAGTCGGCTGACAGGACAATGACTCTCAAGTGTTATTGTCTGAGCGATTCGCAGCCAGACCTGGGCCTGTGCATGATCTCCCTCTGAAAGACCGGTTTCGTGCAGGATAGAACCTAGATCATCGACTGAAATGTTCAACAGTGCCAGCGGGTCGAATACCTCCGGATGTTCCTCAAACAGTTCTAATCCATTCCACCAGACCTTCTCGGAATCCCTGCAACGATCTACCGCGGCAAGGAACGTGATAAACAGCAGGACGGTCAGATCACTCGCGCTTGAATCGCGTAAATATTTGACGCATTCAACATGAGGCATCGAGGCCCACGATGATGCGGATGAGACAGACGGCCGGTTCGACAGGTCGAATCGGCCCATATAAAAGTCCTCGGCGATCAAACCTGCTATTTTTGAATAATCGGTCACTTGGCTGTGGATTTCCGGTACTTCTTTATGGAATAGGCTGGATTGAGATTTTACGTCTCTCGCTTGGGGTCAGGACTCGTTGCAGACGTAGTCTGAGAGTTCAGCCCGGTGCGGCAAGTCCGCACCGCGTCTTCGGCACGTGACGCGTGCGGCCTGAACCGCGAAATTCAGCAGGTTCTCAAGACCCTTGCTGCCGAGTGATTCCACAGCCTTTTTCGGATTGCCATTTCCATCTTCGGACAATTTCACAAGTAGAGCAGCCTGAAAGCTGTCACCGGCGCCAACCGTATCGACAACCGGTGTTGCGGGCGGCGTCACACGAACGACATGATCGTTGTGAGTCCAGGCTGAGACGGTCCTTCCTCCATCGGTTATCACGACAAGCTTGACACCCGCCTCAAGCAGCATCTCAGCGATTTTGTCACCTTCAACATCCGGATAAATTATCTCCAGATCTTCTTTGCTGAACTTCATCAGATCAGCGCTTGAAGCGTATTCGTTCAGGCGTTGCCGCCATATATCCGTATTCGGTTCCACCATGGTTCTGACGTTGGGATCAACAGAAATAAACCGATTCGTATTTTTCGTTGCAAGCGTCGAAAATGCGTCGGCTATCGGCTGCACCGCAATCGAGTAAGAGCCAAAATGCAGTCCTCTCACCTCAGGGCCGATTGAAGGAATGAGTTCGGATGTCACGCTGCAGTCTGCCGATCCCAGTCCATAAAATTCGTAGTCCGGTTGCCCCAAATCGTCTACGCCGACGAGGCTGAGTGTTGTGCGCCTGCCAGAGCGGACCAGATACTGTGTCGAAACAGATTCCCGTTTCAAGGTTCGCACAAGATGTTCGCCTAATGTTCCTCTGGACATTCCAGTCAGCAAAGCCGCCCTGCCCCCGAGCCGCGCGATGCCTATTGAAACATTGAAGGGCGATCCCCCGGGATGGGCTTCAAGACGCAGCCTGCCTGCATTATTGTTTTCGCCGTCGATAAATACGTCAAACAGCGCTTCGCCGCATACCAGATACATTACTCAGTTGATGTCCGATGTCGATCATGATGTTCATATTACACGACACTGATGCCAGGCCGTATCGTGAAGACCACGGATGTGCCAAACTCCCTTAACCCACGTCCAGTCATGGTCGGAAAATCCCCTGGTCGATTTATCTGATGGTGACTGTCACCCCAGTGTAATGGGAATGCAATTTACAAGTGGTCTGGCACGGTTGACCAATTTGACAATTCATTGGATTCCCGCCAATATAATAAATTAGGTTGATTTATTATTTTTGGAATTTCAAATGCATCCGTCTGAAACGTTTACACGGACAGGTGTCGGCTAACGGAGAGTCAGAAATTTATGAGAGGCGGGGATTCAATAGGAATAAGAGCCTACAACGAGCGCTTGATGATTACAGCCATACGCCAGGCTGGTGCCTTGTCAAAGGCGGAAATCGCCCGCACTACCGGGCTCAGCGGTCAGGCAGCGACAGTCATTGTCAACGCATTGATTGAGGAAGGTCTTCTGATCAAGCTTAAGCGTGTGCGCGGCCACGTAGGCAAACCTTTCACCCCGATCGCTCTCAACCCAAAAGGTGCCTTTTCAGTCGGTGTAAAGATCGGCCGTCGCAGTCTGGAGACGATACTGGTAAATTTTCATGGCAATGTGATCGCATCACGCACCGAGCGTTACGACGCACCACTACCGGTACCGACCATGACCGCGGCGATCAAGGCTTCAGAGGAACTGATCAAATCGGTCGAATCACGATTGCAAAGACGAATTGTAGGTTTGGGCGTGGCGATGCCATGGGACCTGCACGAGTGGTCGGATGTATTGGGGTTGCAATCGACATTACTTGAAAACTGGCGCAATATCGATGTCGTGGATCAGTTCGAGAGTTCGACCGGTCTTGCGGTTTCGCTTTTCAATGACGCAACCGCGGCCTGCGCGGCGGAGATGATTGCCGGAGATCGGATTCGCCAGCGCAGCGCGATGTATTTTTTCCTGGGTACTTTCGTCGGTGGCGGCGTTGTGATCGAAGCTCGGCTGTTTCGCGGCGATCAGATCAACGCTGGAGCCGTCGGTTCCATGCCGATGTCCGGCACCGACTCTGAAGGTCGGCCCAGTCAGCTGATCCATCTGTCATCGGCAATTGAACTTGAACGCTCGCTTGCCTCGGCTGGAATTGACGTTTCGGACTTGTTCAACTTTACACCCGATGACGCGGCGGAAACTATTTTTGAACAATGGATGCACCGCATGGCGCCGGCCCTGGCACATGCCATCATTTCCGCAACGAGTGTGATCGATTTTCAGGAAGTGGTCATAGACGGAATATTGTGTCCCGCATGGCGCAAGCGTATTGTCGAAACCGTTTCGGCCGAGTGCGCGAAGTTCAATCATGCGGGACTGTCGCCCTTCGAGATTTCGATTGGAACGATCGGGCCATCCGCGCGGGTCTTGGGTGCGGCACTGATGCCGCTTATGCGAAGATTCTCACCCGACACCGATCTGCTGACAAAGACCGGCAGAACACTGCGCACACCTGAAGCTGCCTTGACAGCTGAACCCCAGTCTCTGAGCGCCGCCATGTCCGGACAAGAGTGACAGCAGCGAAGACCTGAGTGCCGGATTATCGGTATCGCCGTGCGACCTGCTCTGGATTCGGTTCACCTGGATATCCTCATTGCCCTGCAGACTGAGTAAAGGCAATCGCTTCAGGCCAATTCTTGGTCCGACCGCAATTTGACCCAAAACGCAAATATTCGGCTTGACTCACTGGTCAAAATTCTATATTAATTATCCGCGATATCAAATTTAATAAATCACATTGATAAATTAAAATTTTTTCTTTCTAGGAGAATTTCATCATGCGTATGAAATCAACAGCAATTGCAGCCAGTGCGCTTGCGATTACAGTTACGTTTGGGGCGGTTATGCAGTCGCATGCCGCGAGCGTAGTATCCATAGCAACCGTAAATAACGGCGATATGATCCGAATGCAGGGACTTACGGATGACTTTACGTCGAAAAATCCGGACATCACCCTTGAATGGGTAACTTTGGAAGAGAATGTGCTGCGTCAGCGCGTCACTCAGGATATTGCGACCAAGGGCGGTCAGTTTGATGTCCTCACCATCGGAACCTATGAAGTGCCGATCTGGGGCAACAATGGCTGGCTGGTGTCTTTGAACGATCTCCCGTCGGCGTGGGATGCGGACGATCTGCTGCCCGCAATGCGGAACGGACTCACAGTGAATGGCGAGCTTTACGCAGCGCCCTTCTACGGTGAAAGTTCCATGGTCATGTACAGAACCGATCTGATGGCAAAAGCCGGCATGGAAATGCCCATGGCGCCGACTTGGGATTTCATCAGGGATGCGGCTAAGGCAATGACCGACAACGACAACGGTATCTATGGCATTTGCCTTCGCGGCAAAGCCGGTTGGGGCGAGAATATGGCTTTTTTGACCGCAACCGCAAACTCATTCGGCGCGCGCTGGTTCGACGAGAACTGGAAACCCCAGTTTGACGGCGATGCGTGGGCGGCGACACTCAATTTCTACGTCGACCTGATGAACAACTACGGCCCTCCGGGCGCCTCGACAAATGGATTCAACGAAAACCTTTCGTTATTCCAGCAAGGCAAGTGCGGCATGTGGATTGATGCTACAGTAGCAGCTTCATTTGTCACCAATCCGAACGATTCGACTGTAGCCGACAGCGTCGGATTCGCGCTGGCACCAGACAACGGGCTTGGCAAACGAGGCAATTGGCTGTGGGCCTGGTCACTTGCGATTCCAGCCGGTTCAGATGCGACAGACGCAGCGAAGAAGTTCATCGCTTGGGCAACCAGCAAGGAATACACTGAACTGGTAGCTTCCAAGGAAGGCTGGGCTAATGTCCCGCCCGGAACCCGCATGTCACTCTATGCGAATCCGGAGTACGCGGCAGCTGCACCCTTTGCTGAAATGACGCTGAACTCAATCAATGCAGCCGATCCGACCAACCCAACTGTTGATCCTGTGCCCTATACTGGCGTGCAGTTCGTGGCAATTCCCGAATTCGCGGGCATCGCTTCGCAGGTTGGCCAGGAATTTTCCGCCGCATTGGCTGGCCAGCAATCTGTTGCTGAAGCGCTTGCAAAGGCCCAGGCACTGACAGCTGACGAGATGGAGGCCGCCGGTTACTGACGGTCTGACCAAAGATAGGTTTAGGAACACAGTTGTGGTTGCCTAGGACAGTCTATTTGCGATAGGCTTGCAATCACCTTAGTTCAAAATCGAAAATGCCAGGGGATTCAGGGTTTCTAATGGAAATGCAATCCCTTGGCATTTTTTTACGTCCTTTCAGCAATCGATAGTGCGACAGTACCTGTGGTCGTTCCATTGCCTCGGCGATGCCCTCTGATATTATCATGTAGTCCTCTGTGACAATAAACGGCAGACGCAACGGCTATGCAGCAAGCAAGATCCATTCCCCGGATGATGATGGCACCCGCAGTTTTTCTGTTGCTGGTCTGGATGCTGGTGCCGTTGTCAATGACGATATTTTTCTCGTTCAAGAAATACCTGCCACTGCGAGGCGGTGATCTTGGCTGGATCGGATTTGAGAACTACATCCGATTTGTCACTTCCAGTTCATTCTGGCCGAGCGTTCAGGCAACGCTCACAATCGTCGGCGGTGTGCTGTTGATCACAGTGATTCTGGGCATATTGCTGGCAATTCTGCTGGACCAGCCGATGTGGGGCCAGGGATTTGTCCGAATTTTAGTTATCGCGCCGTTTTTCGTCATGCCGACCGTTTCCGCACTGGTCTGGAAAAACATGTTCATGGATCCTGTGAACGGACTTTTCGCACATTTGTGGAAGTTTTTCGGTCTTGCACCGATTGAGTGGCTGAGTCAGGCTTCGCTTTTTTCAGTGACCCTGATTGTTTCTTGGCAGTGGCTGCCTTTTGCAACACTCATTTTGCTGACTGCCATCCAGTCGCTTGACCGGGAACAGCTTGAAGCAGCGGAGATTGATGGTGCGCCTGCGCTGGCGAAGTTCTTTTACATCATACTGCCCCACCTCGGTCAGGCCATCACCATCGTCATCCTGATCCAGACTATATTTCTGTTGTCAATTTTTGCAGAGATTTTTGTGACAACCCAAGGCTCCTTCGGAACCAAGACTCTGACTTATCTCATATTCCAGCGCGTCCTGGAAAGTCAGAATGTAGGCCTTGGCTCAGCCGGCGGAGTCTACGCCATTATTCTCGCCAATATCGTTGCCATTTTCCTGATGCGCATTGTTGGCAGGAACCTTGACAAGTAGCACGTGCGAACCATGGCCATCACCACCTCAACAAGACGTCAGGTGATCAACACGATTCTCGCGTGGGGAGTCGGTCTTGTTATCTTTTTTCCGGTTCTGTGGACAGTGCTGACGAGCTTCAAATCAGAAGCCCAGGCGATTGCTGACCCGCCGCTTTTTCTTTTCTTCGATTGGACTTTGGAAAACTATTCGATTGTGCAGGAACGTTCGGACTACATGCGATTTTTGTGGAACTCGGTGATTATTGCCGGGTCCTCCACATTGCTCGGCATATTGGTTGCGGTACCCGCGGCATGGTCGATGGCGTTCGCCCCGTCGCGCCGCACAAAGGATATTCTCCTTTGGATGCTCTCAACCAAGATGCTGCCGGCAGTCGGTGTCCTCTACCCCATCTACCTGCTGTTCATTCAGTTCGAACTGCTTGATACTCACATCGGTCTGATCGCTGTTGTCATGATGATCAACCTGCCCATCATCGTGTGGATGCTGTACACCTATTTCAGGGAGATTCCAAAAGAGATACTGGAAGCCGCAAGGATCGATGGCGCGTCATTGCGGTCGGAAATTCTTTATGTGCTGACCCCTATGGCCGTACCGGGGATTGCGTCGACTATTTTGCTGAACTTCATTCTAGCCTGGAATGAGGCATTTTGGACCTTGAATCTCACTGCAGCGAAAGCTGGACCTCTGACCGCTTTCATTGCCAGCTATTCAAGTCCTGAGGGACTTTTCTACGCAAAACTCAGTGCTGCCTCGACCATGGCCATCGCTCCAATTCTGATATTGGGTTGGTTCAGTCAGAAGCAACTTGTTCGAGGGCTGACTTTCGGTGCGGTGAAGTGAAATTTGATGAAAGAGTTGCGACGAAATGCGTGATATATACTGAAATGTGCTCACCTGCCCCTGATTATGACAACGAGAACGGTCACGACTGCGTGTCGTGCGGACGATCGTCTTCGCCAATCCGGTTCAGTTTCGCGGGCACATGATACGCTTGGAAAAATCGACATGGCACATATCGTACTGGAAAAAGTAGAAAAGAAATTTGGCGCGGTTACCGTCATTCCGCCGCTCGATCTTGAGATTGAGGACGGAGAGTTCGTTGTATTCGTCGGCCCCTCCTGTTGCGGGAAGTCAACGCTGCTCAGATTGATTGCCGGACTCGAAGAGGTAACAGATGGAACAATCCGCATTGACGGAAAGGACTCGACATCGATTCCGCCTGCCAAACGCGGACTTGCCATGGTCTTTCAGTCCTACGCGCTGTATCCTCACATGACGGTGCGCAAGAACATCAGTTTTCCGCTTCGAATGGCGAAACTGGAAAAGTCCGAGCAGGCGCGGCGCGTAGAACAGGCAGCTTCGGTATTGAATCTTACGGAGTATCTAGACCGACGCCCCGGTCAGCTTTCCGGTGGTCAGCGCCAGCGAGTTGCGATCGGCCGTGCCATCGTGCGGGAACCCGCGGCGTTCCTGTTTGATGAACCGCTGTCAAATCTGGATGCGGCATTACGCGTCGGTATGAGGCTTGAGATCAGCGGTCTGCACAAGCGGCTCGAGACAACAATGATCTACGTCACCCACGATCAGGTGGAGGCCATGACAATGGCTGACAAAATCGTTGTGCTGCACGATGGGAAGATTGAGCAGGTCGGTTCGCCTTTGGAACTTTACCGCACGCCTCACAATCTCTTCGTTGCCGGATTTATCGGTTCACCCAAAATGAACTTCATTGACGGTGCCAAGGCAAAAGACTTTGATGCTCACACGATAGGTGTTCGTTCGGAACACTTTGTCCCTTCTCACACTGAGGGACTCTGGAGGGGTCAGGTGGGATTGTCTGAACATCTTGGTTCCGATACCTTTCTTCATGTCCACATGGAAAACCGCAGCGATCCGATCACGGTTCGATCTGGTGGTGATGTAGACTTCCATCACGGCGACGCGATCTACCTTACGCCGGACTCAAATTACATCTATCGATTTGACGATCAGGGGTTGCGGATTTCTTGAAGTCGCTGTTTGATCAGTTCGTGATGATCACAGATGCGACGCGTGGTGTCGGACCGAATTTCGCCGAGTCCTATGCTGTCGCAGGTTTGCGGGTCGCAGTTAAACTCGAATCGGCAGGTCAGGAGGTGAGATCCGCCAGCCACCGTGCAACTCAGCTGTGATTCTTCTTTCGCAAGCGGCACTGGGTGATCTGCCTGTTTCGGTCAGGTGTCCACATTACTCCAGAACTGCCCTGCGACCCGGCATTGTCCACATCGGTCTCGGCAATTTCCAACGGGCACATCAAGCCTGGTATCTGCAACAGCTGCTCAATATGGGATTGAACCATGATTGGGCGATCGTTGGAGCCGGCGTCCGCCCGTACGATGCAGAGCAACGAGAGAAATTCCTTAAGCAGGACTTTCTGTCAACATTGATTGAACTGTCACCCAACGGAAAAAAGGCAGAAGTCATTGGATCAATGATCGACTACATTCCAGTTGAAGACGGACATTCGGCACTCATTCGAGGTATGGCAACCGAATCAACCCGAATCGTTACCTTGACGGTAACGGAAGGCGGTTATTACGTCGATCCGTCGACAGGAGACTTTGATTTATCCCATCCTGATATCCAGCACGATATTGTCAATGCGAATCATCCCACCACGGCATTCGGTGCGATTGTCGCGGCGTTGAAAAGACGGCGTGACCGTGGCTTTGGGCCTTTTACCTGTCAAAGTTGTGACAATCTTCAAGGCAATGGCAAGATTCTGCGTAGAAACGTAGTTACGCTTGCACGGGAAACAGATTTGGAGTTGGCTGACTGGATCGAGATCAACTGCACCTTTCCGTGTTCGATGGTTGATTGCATCGTACCTGCGACCGGTCCGGCTGAACTTGCATTGAGTCAGAAGTTTGGTATCTGCGACTTGGTGCCCGTGACCCACGAGAATTTCCGTCAGTGGGTCGTCGAAGACGAGTTTTGCGCCGGGCGGCCGGATTGGAATGAGGTCGGCGTAACTTTTACAGACAGTGTTCAGGATTACGAGGCGATGAAGATTCGAATGCTCAACGCAGGCCACCAAATCGTGGCCAATCCAGGCGAGCTATTGTCCATCGATACCATCGCTGAGTGCATGACACATCCTTTGATATTCGCCATGTTCCAAAAAGTGCAGCGAGAGGAAGTCATACCACACGTCAAACCGGTTCCTGACGTGACGCCTGAACAATACCTGCAGCTGATCGTGCAACGCCTGTCCAATTCAGCACTTGGTGATACTACCAGACGGGTATGCTTCAACGGGTCATCCCTGCATGCAGGTTTCATTCTGCCTACCGTCCGAAAGGGGCTATATTCCGGCACTCCGACAAATGGGTTGGCATTGGTTGAGGCCATGTGGGCACGAATGTGTGAGGGCACTCGAGAGGATGGGTCCACAATTGAACCGAATGATCCGTTGTCAAGTGAACTTCAAGGAGTTGCACAGATGGCCAGGGAACACCCGAAGGCCTGGTTGGAACAACGCGGAATCTACGGCGACATTGCTGATGCGACTGAGTTCGTCAAGAACTTCGAAACCTGGCTGGATAGAATATGGGCGGTCGGATGCGAGTCAGTGTTGAAGGAATACACAGCCACTTGAGATAATCGCGAGCACCGCGGTACGTCAAAATACCATGCTGGGACGACCGGTGTCTTGTCGCGCATTTGGGATAGCGTTCGTTTCGAGCAACTCGAAGACCTGCGTGCGAGATTCTGCCAAAATGGGTTGATTCGAGGGTATTTGCTGCATTTTGATGGAAATCGGCTTGATCAGGGAAATCTTCGACGCCGACAGTTCGCTTCAACGTCTTTGTATGTATTGAGTATTGATGCTCAAGAATCAACCAGCCGCGGCCATTCGGACTTGGTTTTGGCGATTGACAGGCAGATTTTCATATTTGAGTGCAAAATGCTCAGTGAAGGCGATGATGGGAATCAAAGGGTTTCAGAAGCCATTGCGCAGATCAAAAGTCGCGGTTATGCAGACAAGTATCGTGATGGAGTCAATTCAATTTACTTCATCGGTGCGGTATTTGACGGTAAGACAAGAAACCTCTCAAAGCTGGAAATCGTTCCTGATTGAATGGCTTCGTAGTTGAGTGCAGTTCTCAAAGAAAACCGAAAGGCCAAGACACCCCCATCTCCACGAATAATTTGGATAGCGGGCGGGTCCGTCAATTTATCTGATCACGTTGACGGAACCACTGCCTGGAATAATGATTGGACAATGGCTCGTCAACATTCAATTGGTGGGCGCACCTGGGATTGAACCAGGGACCTCTTGCATGTCAAGCAAGTGCTCTCCCCCTGAGCTATGCGCCCCAACAACAGTTTCAAGGTGAGCAAGATTTTACTCTACCATACTCGTTTGTTGAACCAAAGTTTCCCATGACCACATGAAACTCCCGCATGTCAATCCGGGTCTCCTTTATGAGTTCTAGGAATTCGTCTGCTGTAACTGAACTATTTGTCATTGAAGCACCGGAACAAAATGATGGTTTTTCGGAGAGTAATCCTACCCGACCAAGTCATCCGGACTCACAAAGTTGAAACTTTAGACCGGAATAAATGTAAGGTGTTACTGGAAGTGAAAATAGCACAAGACTCACCAGTGAATTATCGATAAAGCCGATTCACTGCAGTTCCAAATTGATCAGCAAATTCTTGAATTTAATTCTAGCCTTGCGCCCCAGCGATTCAATAATCCATGAAATTTACCGATGAGATAGCAAATTTCAATCAGTTTGGTTCATTTACCCAAATTGAACGGGACGATGATGTGGATTACTTCATCAATTGCTATTGGACTGCACGACAAAGGCAAGCCAACCGTATACACGAAGTCAGCTATCGGGCTTGCTTCAAGCCGCAACTTCCCGCCTTTTTTATCAATAGGCTCACGCAGATAAATGATGTTGTCTACGACCCATTCATGGGACGCGGCACAACACCGATCGAATCCGCTTTGCTCGGTCGCATACCCTACGGAAACGATGTCAATCCAGTCAGTATTGCGATTACTGAACCGCGCATCAATCCACCGGATCCATTTTCGATCCAAAAACGTTTGACGGAAATTCCCTGGGACAGTTTCAAGGATGTCGAAAATCAAGATCTGCTCGTGTTCTATCACCCGGATACGCTGGCAAAGCTGGAAGGATTGAGGAAGTGGCTCATTCAACGAGCAACAAGCGGGGCGCTCGACCCTGCTGACAAATGGATTCGAATGGTGGCAATCAATCGACTGACCGGCCATTCGCCAGGATTCTTCTCGGTCTACACAATGCCACCCAATCAAGCAGTGTCCATCAAAAGTCAACACCGGATCAACGAACGCAGAAATCAGATACCGCCAGTGCGTGACGTTCCCCTTCTGATCTGGAAAAAGTCCAAACGGCTGCTGTCACAACCCGTTGTGCGGGCGGCAAACTATCTTCTTCTGAATGAGCGTTCGGATCACACCGCACAAATTCCAGATGACAGCGTTGATCTGGTAGTCACATCACCACCGTTTCTCGATATAGTCGACTACGAGGCTGATAACTGGTTGCGTTGCTGGTTTCTATGCATTGACCCCCATTCGGTGGACATCACGATGGTCAAGTCGATCCACACTTGGCGACAGTTCACCCATCGGACATTGCTTGAGCTGTCACGAATCGTCAAACCGGGAGGTCATGCCGCATATGAGGTCGGAGAAGTCAGAAGTGCGAAAGTCCATCTTGAAACCGAAGTGATCGCTGCAGCTGAGGGTACCGGATTGGAGGTTCTCGGTGTGCTGATCAATCAGCAGGAATTCACCAAAACCGCGAACTGCTGGGGTGTTGACAATAACCGCAGGGGTACGAATACCAACCGCATCGTACTGATGCGCAACACAAGGTAGTCTTGCATGCCCTATCCGTCCAGAAATGCGACTTCCCTGAGTTCGTTGATCTGATCCTGGACCAGTGCCGCGTTCTCAAATTCAAGCTTTGACGCAAAGTCATCCATCTGCTTTTCGAGTCGGCGAAGCTCTTGCGCAACTTGCTTGGGATCCTGAAGGTCGACTTCACTGACAGATGCTGCCGTGTCAATCGCCGAATCCCGGTCGCCTTTACGGCGTTTGTTTCTTCGGCGGCCGTGCACTCCCTCAATGATGTCTTTGACTTCTTTTGCCACCCCTTCGGGAACGATACCGTTGACTTCATTATGCTGCCGCTGCTTTGTCCGTCTTCTGTCGGTTTCGTCGATGGCTGCCTGCATCGAGTCAGTCACGTAGTCGGCATACAGAATTGCGGTGCCGCTGAGATGGCGCGCAGCACGGCCGATAGTCTGGATCAATGAGGAAGTCGACCTCAGAAACCCTTGCTTGTCAGCATCCAGTACCGCAACCAGAGATACCTCCGGCAAGTCAAGACCTTCCCTCAGGAGGTTGATTCCGACCAATACATCAAAAACTCCAGCTCGAAGATCGCGGATGATTTCCACACGCTCAACCGTGTCAATGTCCGAATGAAGGTAGCGAACCCTTATGTTCTGTTCGCCCAGATAATCAGTCAGATCCTCTGCCATTCGCTTGGTCAGGGTGGTAACCAGCGTACGCTCGTCCAACGCGACCCGTCTGTTGATTTCCGACATCAAATCATCAACCTGGGTTCTTACCTCGCGAACTTCAACAACAGGATCAACCAAGCCAGTCGGTCGAACAACCTGATCGACAAAAACCGGATTCATCTGTCTTTCGTAGGGTCCGGGTGTCGCGGACATGCAGATCACCACATTCACCTTGTTTTCGAACTCCTCGAACATCAGTGGACGGTTGTCCAGTGCCGACGGCAGCCGAAATCCAAAGTTAACCAGCGTAGTCTTTCGCGAGCGATCACCTCGATACATGGCCCTCAACTGCGGAATGGTCACGTGACTCTCGTCAATGAAAATCAGCGCGTCCTTGGGCAGATAATCAATCAGGGTATCAGGCGGGTCGCCGGTCGCCCTGTTGGAAAGGTGCAGTGAGTAGTTTTCGATACCATTGCAGTATCCCAACTGTTCCAGCATTTCCAGGTCATAGGTTGTCCGCTGTGCCAGTCGTTGAGCCTCGACCAGCATGTTTTCCCTGTGAAGATGCTGAAGCCGGTTTTCAAGTTCTTTCTTGATTCGTATCACCGCTTTGTCAATGGTGCTCTGGGCGGTCACGTAATGGGACTTCGGAAATACCGTAAATCGTATGATCTGATCGTTGATCACTTCACCCGTCAGTGGATCAAACAGGTGGAGTCGATCGATTTCGTCACCGAACAGCTCGACGCGGACAACCGCTCGGTCAGAGTCTGCGGGATAGATGTCAATGACATCACCCCTGACCCTGAAAGTGCCTCTTTTCAGTGCGGCATCGTTACGGGTGTATTGAAGCTCCGCCAATGTCCTTAGGATTTTTCTCTGATCGATCTGGGCACCCTTTCGCAGATGAAGAATCATCTTGTTGTATTCATTCGGATTACCCAGACCGAAGATCGCCGATACTGTCGCTACGATGATCGTATCACGGCGCATAAGCAACGCATTGGTGGCAGAAAGACGCATTTGGTCAATGTGCTCGTTGATCGAGGCGTCTTTCTCGATATAGGTATCGGAACTCGGAACATAGGCCTCTGGCTGGTAGTAGTCGTAGTAGGAAACAAAATACTCAACGGCATTGTTCGGGAAAAAGTCCCGCAACTCCGAGTAAAGCTGTGCGGCCAATGTCTTGTTGTGAGCCAGTACCAGCGCTGGCTTGCCCGTTTGGGCAATCACATTGGCCATGGTGAATGTCTTGCCGCTGCCGGTCGCGCCCAATAGCGTCTGAAAAGGCGTTCCAGACTCTAGGCCTGTGATCAGCTCCCTGATCGCGGCAGGCTGGTCGCCCGACGGGCTGTAGTCCGAAGTCAACTCAAACTGCTGCAAGATTTTGTCTCCGTATATATCCGTTCGGCTATACTTTTAGCGATATTCCCTAAGCCAACCTGAGTCCATCGACAATGAGTACAAACGCCCTGTCCGACCGAGTCAATTCCATTAAACCTTCAGCTACAATCGCTGTATCTACCCTCGCCCGGGAACTGCGGGCAGCAGGACGGGATGTAATTGGACTTGGTGCCGGAGAACCTGACTTCGATACACCGGAGAATGTCAAACAGGCAGCGTTTGAAGCGATTACCAATGGCCTCACAAAGTATACACCAGCCGATGGAACTGCCGAGCTGAAGCAAGCCGTTGTTGACAAGTTCGAACGCGAGAACCAATTGACATACAGTCCTGCGAATATTATTGTTTCCACCGGTGCCAAGCAAAGTATTATCAACGTAATGACAGCACTTCTTAATGAGGGAGATGAAGTCATTATCGTTGCACCCTACTGGGTATCCTATACCGATATGACTGTTCTTTCAGGCGGCAAGGCGGTGGTGATTGATGCTGACATCGAGCAGGATTTCAAGCTGCAGCCTGAACAGTTGCGGGAAGCAATTTCAGATCGGACCAAATTGTTGATGCTGAACAGCCCGAGCAATCCGACCGGAGTTGCCTATAGCCGGCAAGAACTGGAACAGCTGGCGCAGGTTTTGCTGGAATACCCGCAGGTTCACATCCTGACAGACGACATTTATGAACACATCCAGTGGAGCGGCAGCCCGTTTTGCAATATTGTCAATGCATGTCCTGAACTCTTTGAGCGAACCATTGTGGTGAACGGAGTATCCAAGGCCTATGCGATGACAGGATGGCGAATCGGATTTGCCGCGTCCAATGAGACATTGACTGCAGCGATGCGCAAGATTCAGTCGCAAACCACCTCGAATCCAAATTCGATTGCGCAAGCCGCAGCCGTGGAGGCGCTCAATGGACCACAGGACGCAATCACGGTCATGGTTGAGCAATTCAAGAAAAGACACGATTTCATTGTCGCCGCCTTGAACGAAATCGATGGCATCAAATGTCTTGCCGGGGACGGTGCGTTTTACGCATTTCCCGATTGCCGGGAACTGATTGAAAGATTGGAAGGTGTGGATTCTGATGTGGCCTTGTCTCAGCATATTCTGAACGAGGCTGAGGTGGCGGTCGTTCCAGGAAGTGCTTTTGGAGGGCCCGGTTACATCAGACTTTCATTTGCGACAAGTATGGATAATCTTGAACAGGCGATGCAGCGAATGCAGCGTATTTTCTGACTCGTGCAAGTTTTTGCAGTTTTCGGATTGATCAAGATGGTTTGCCGGATTGAAGCCCGTCAACACCATGAATCACACTGAGACCGCATTGACCGATTCCGCCAATCGAAGTTCGAAGCGCTCGCTGACTTTGAGCACAAAACAGATTTGCCCAACTAGCGACACATTATTTTCGCCCCATTGATTGAGGAGACACTTAAACATGCTGAACCCTGAATGGAACGATGAAAGAATCGAAGACTATCTCAAGTCCCTGGATTGCTGGCAAGGTGACATCATTATCGAGCCACTTGTCGGAGGCCTGTGCAACAAGAGTTTTGTGGTCACCGATGGCGACGTAAGGTCGGTCGCCAGAATCGGTTCTGACATACCTGTACACGGCATCATGCAGACTTCGGTTCAAGCTTCGATGCAGGCTGCGGCAGATATCGGAGTCAGCCCGAAAGTTCACTATACCGAAAGGTCACTCGTCATTCTGGATTTTCTGCCAGGTGGAAGCCTGCGACCGGAGGACATGGAGGGAAACCCTGCGAACTGCGAAAAAATCGTGCGTGTTTTGAAACGGCTGCATGAGGGGTCGGATCATGTACACGGTGCCCTCACCTATTTCTGGCCGTTTCAGGTCATCCGCAATTATGTGGAAATCGGCACTCGGAAGAATTCCCGGCTGACCGATCAGTTTTCCGAGTTGGTTCGGGTCAACAATCTTCTGGAAGGCAATATTCGAAGTTACCTGCCGGTTCTGACACATAACGATGCGGTTCCACAAAACTTCATGTTTGACGAATCCAGTGAGGTCTGGCTGATCGACTGGGATTACGGTGGCTATGGACATCCGATGTTCGATCTCGTCGGTGTCAGTTGTAATGCGGACATGAGCGAGGGTTCGGAGCGTGAGCTGTTCGAAATGTACTATGGCACGATCGATGAGGACTTGGACCGACAGCTTGTGGCATTCAAATTGGTACTGAATCTTCGCGAGTACATGTGGGGAATGGTTCAGGAAGTGACATCCGATCTCGACAGCGACAATGTTGCTGCATCCATGACCGATCTGTATCCGGACCAGGAAGCCGGTTATGAGGGATATACAAACATGAACAGGGATCGTTTTGAAAGCAATTGGAAACGGTACTGCCACATATTCGAATGATGGTGAAACGAATTCATTTACCGGAAATTCTCACGCGGTAATGTTCCCGCTTGCATTTGCTAAAATGTAATTTCGGACTGTATGCGCAAGTCAGCATGCGGTTGCTGGAAAAACTTAATTTGCGATCCGAAAGGATGGAGGTATCCAACATGCAAAAGTACATTTGTAATGCTTTAGTAGCTTGTTTTGCTGTGGTCTTATCCTATGTTCCAATCGCTTCGGCCGAGGTCGAATCGACAGACCCGATAAAGATTACCTGGCACGACTGGACCGGGCAGTTTATCACCGCTACGATGGTCGGTGAGATTCTCAAATCAATGGGATACAGCGTAGAGTATGTACCCGCCGATTACATCGCACAGTTCGTCGGACTTGAATCCGGCGATCTTCATGTCGCGGTGGAGATCTGGGAGACCACGGGAAAGGATGCCCTTGAAGCTTCACTTGCAACCGGCAAGACCGTTGATCTTGGCGAGACAGGCATGGATGCGATTGAAGAATGGTGGTATCCCTTGTATATGAAGGAAAAGTGCCCTGGATTGCCTGACTGGACAGCCTTGAATGGTTGTGCCGAGGCATTCTCGACACCTGAAACCCATCCCCGCGGTCGATATCTTGGCGGGCCCGTGACTTGGAGCGGCTATGACGACGAGCGGGCTGAGTCACTTGGACTGGATTACGACGTAGTCCATGCCGGCACAGATGCAGCTCTGTTTGCAGAGATTGAATCGGCTTACCAGCGAGGAGCGCCGATCTTGGCCTGGGTCTATGCCCCACACTGGGCACCGGCAAAATACGAAGGTGAGTGGGTTGAGTTTCCACGCTACACGGACGAATGCTACAACGACCCGTCATGGGGAGGCAATCCCGATATGGCATATGATTGCGGCAAACCCAGAGGATGGATCAAGGCGGTCGGCTGGGCTGGCGGCGAGCAAAAGTGGCCCAAAGCCTATCAGGCGATCCGAAATTTCACGATTGACAATGACCTGATGAGTTCCCTGATTATCAAGGTGGACCTTGAGGGAATGTCTGTCGAGGATGTTGTCGCTGATTGGTTGGCCAACAACGAGTCTGTGTGGAAAGCCTGGACAATGTAAATGTAGCGAATTGACACCTCTGATAAGAACGCGCCAGCACCCATTGGCCGGTTCTGGCGCGTTTTTGCTTTCATGGGCAATCAATTGAATTGAATCCAAAACGACGCCATGCCCGAGTCTGATGCCATCCTGACCTGCCAGAATGTCTGGAAGCTGTTCGGCAAGGACGCGGAGCGCTTTCTGTCCGTTGAATCCAACATCGATGACGCTGCGCTGTCATCGGCCGGATTGATCGGTGCCGTACGCGATGCGAATATTGAAGTCGCCGAAGGCGAGATATTTGTCATCATGGGATTGTCAGGTTCTGGAAAATCGACATTGCTCCGATGTCTCTCGCGCCTGATTGAGCCCACGTCAGGTGTGATCGAGTTTGAAGGTGAGAATCTTCTCGATCGGACCGAGAATCAGATGATTGAGATACGACGACACAAAATGGGCATGGTATTCCAGCATTTTGCCCTGATGCCGCATCTGACAGTTCTCGGTAATGTTGCCTTTCCTTTGGAAGTACAAGGGGTCGACAAGAAAAACAGAGAAGAGCGCGCACACGAGGTGATCAAACTGGTGGGTCTGAAAGGTCGGGAATCGTACTATCCCAGAGAGTTGTCAGGCGGTCAGCAGCAGCGCGTCGGCATTGCCCGATCCCTTTCAGTTGAACCCAAGATATGGTTTCTGGATGAACCGTTTTCTGCGTTGGACCCCTTGATCCGACGGGAAATGCAAGATGAGTTTCTCAAGATCCAGTCAGTGCTCAACAAGACCATTGTGTTTATCACACACGATTTTAACGAAGCGATTCGACTTGCTGATCGGATCGCCATTATGAAAAGCGGTCTGATCATCCAGGTCGGAACACCCGAGGAACTGGTATTGCATCCGGCCGACAGCTATGTCGAAGAATTTACCAACGATCTCACACGTTCGAAAGTTTTTTCTGCGCGAACTGTAATGAAGGACAAGCCTCCGAATACAGTGACGGGAGGGAGCGTTCTGCAGACCACCAAGGTCGATGAGCTGGCCGAAGAGCTGATCAACTCAGAACGACCGTATGATGTCGTCGACAGTGAGGGTGAGATCCTGGGAATGATCACACGTGAGGATGTGATCAACGTCCTCGTCAACAAGTCTACCTAGATCCCAGCGAAATGACCGGTGCTTCAGTTCAAGCTCGACTCACTCTTGCACGATCGAAACAAATTGCTTTATGGCTGTTGGCGTTTGCGATCATCGCCGTTATCTGGTTAGGTGGTGAACTATGGCCTTGGGCGGTAAAGGCACCGAAGGAACTCAGCTGGAAGATTGAGAGTCTGGGTAGCTGCACATCGGTGCGCTATTGTGTCACAGGCTTCATGAAATGGCTGGTTGGAGACGAAGCCTATGTCTTCCCCTGGACCTTCAAGGAATTCACTCGGGCTATCGCTGCCGGAATCGAACTCCCCTATCAGTTTATTAAATCTCTCCTGGTTGCCGGCTTCACCATCCCCGTGGGTGAAGGGCAATCATGGCAGACTCCCCCGCTGTCATGGCTGGGCATCACAATCGTCATGACTTGGGTTGCCTATCGTCTCAAGGACTGGACTTTGGCATTGATGGTCTTTCTGTGTATCGGCTACATCACGATCTTCGGTCACTGGGAAAGCGCAACGATCACCTTGTCCTCTATCGCTGTCGCAGTTCCGATTGGAGTGATCATCGGAATCAGTTTTGGCATTCTGGGCTATCGTTATCCAACGTTCGAACGGGCGATCACCCCGATACTCGATCTGATGCAGACGGTTCCGATCTTTGCCTATTTGGTACCAGTTCTGTTCTTGTTTGGCTTCGGCCCGGTATCCGCCATAACGGCAACCGTTATTTACGCAACACCACCCATGGTTCGAATTACCATGCTGGCACTGCGGACTGTTCCGACCGATATCAAGGAATTCGGCAAGATGGTCGGGTGCACAAGACGTCAGATGACATGGCGAGTCCTCATACCATCGGCGAAACCGGGTCTGATGGTTGGTGTGAACCAGGTCATCATGCTATCGCTGAATATGGTGATTATCGCCTCCATGATTGGTGCCGGTGGATTGGGATTCGATGTGCTTGCATCCTTGAGACGCCAGGCGATCGGAGATGGGTTGGAAGCTGGTATTGCCATTACGTTGATTGCAATTGTCGTTGATCGTCTGACACAAGCGTGGGCAGCACAGGCACCGGAAATGTACAGCGAATCCGACGATACACGGAGCAATCGTACCAGGTTTCTCCTTGTTGTGTTCACTGTGCTGGCAATTACGACCACAGTCGGATTCGCACTGCCATTTTTCGCCCAGTGGCCGGAAGTCTGGGAGGTGACAACCGGGCAGTTCTGGAATGATCTTGTCAAATGGATCAACATCAACTTCTTTGAGCAGCTCGAGGCGGTCAAGATTTTCATTCTGCTGAATATCCTGAAACCGGTAAAGTCGTTCCTGCTGAATTTGCCCTGGCCGGGAGTACTCATCTTGCTGGGACTGGCCGGGTATCAACTCGGCGGTCCGAAGCTTGCTCTGCTGGTTGTTTCGCTCGCCGGGTTCATATTGATTACAGGGCAATGGACAAAAGCGATGATCACGGTGTATCTGTGCGGGATCTCCGTCGTATTTGCGTCCATCATCGGTATGGCGGTCGGACTGATCGCTTCGGGTTCAACCCGGGTCAAGAAAGTGGTGATTATTCTGATTGATACCTTGCAAACGTTACCGAGTTTCGTATATCTGCTGCCCGTGGTCATGCTGTTCAGGGTTGGTGATTTTTCAGCTATGGTCGCCGTCGTCCTGTATGCATTGCCACCGGCGGTGCGATACACGATATATGGAATTGAACAGATATCCGCATCTTTGATCGAAGCTGCGAAAACCTCCGGTTGTACGAAAGTTCAGACACTGACCAAGGTTCAGATTCGTCTTGCATGGCCGGAAATCATGCTGGGTGTCAACCAGACTGTCATGTTTGCCCTATCGATGCTGGTTATCACCGCTCTGGTCGGCACGCGCGATCTCGGTCAGGAGGTGTATATCGCATTGACCAAGGCGGATACCGGCCGAGGCTTGGTCGCTGGACTTTCGGTCGCCTTCATCGCAATCATTACTGATCGTTTGATATCAGCTGCCGCCAGACGGCGCAAACAGGCTTTGGGTATATAGGGTAATCACAGAAAATGAGCAACGCGGCACTTCCAGGCCATCGCAGGATTGTCATTATCGGTGGCGGAATCATCGGGTCATCGACCGCCTATCATCTGGCACAACTCGGAGAAACCGACTGTATTGTGCTTGAGCAGGGAAAGCTGACAAACGGATCTACGTGGCATGCGGCGGGTCTGGTCGGACAGCTTCGTAACAACGCGAACGTCACCCAGCTTCTCAACTATTCCGTTGAACTCTATGATCGGCTGGAGCAAGAGACAGGACAGGCAACCGGCTGGAAGATGAATGGCGGACTTCGCCTTGCCTGCAACTCCGATCGCGTAACAGAAATCAAAAGACAAATCACCATGGCTCGGTCATTCGGTCTCGAAATGCATTTTCTGACACCGCAGGAAGTGCTGGATCTATGCCCGGTGATCAACATTGATGATTTGGCCGGCGCAGCTTATTTGCCGACTGACGGTCAGGTAAACCCAGCGGATCTCACACAGGCTTTGGCCAAGGGTGCCCGGTCAAAAGGCATCAGGTTTTACGAAGACTGTGGTGTTACCGCAATAACGACAACAAACGGGCGGGTAAATGGTCTCGATACCAGTCATGGTCATATCGATTGCGAAATCATCGTCAACTGCGCGGGAATGTGGTCGCGGTCAATCGGCAAGATGGCTGGTGTAAACGTTCCGATCGTGCCAATGAAGCATCATTACATCGTCACTGGCAAGGTTCAAGGCGTGCGGACAGGCATGCCAACGATACGGGACCCGGACCGGTTGATCTACTTCAAGGAAGATGTCGGTGGATTGGTATTCGGAGGATATGAACTGAACCCAAAACGATGGGAAGTCAGCCAACCACCGGACGATTTCTACTTTACGCTACTGGACTTCGAGATCGATCATTTCGAGCCTTTGATGGAGGCTGGTTTGAATCGAATTCCCGCCATGGGAGATGCAGACACCAAGCAGATGATCTGCGGGCCGGAGTCATTCACGCCTGATGGCAACTTCATTCTCGGTGAGTCACCGCAAGTCAAGAATTTCTTCATTGGTACCGGGTTCAATGCTTTCGGTATTGCCAGTGCAGGCGGTGCCGGCAAGGCGTTAGCGCAATGGATATCAGCCGGCGCTCCCCCGATGGATCTGGGCCAGGTTGATATCAGACGATTTGGAAAAGTGCATCAAAGCGATGATTGGATCGCATCGAGAACGGTCGAACTTTGCTCGAAGCACTACACGATGGGTTGGCCGCATGAGGAGCATACAAGCGCTCGTCCCCGTTACAGATCGGTACTTTATGATGCGCTTCGGGATTTCAATGCAAGTTTCGGTGAGAAACTCGGTTGGGAGCGACCAAACTGGTTCGCGCCCGATGGTATGGAGCCGATAGACTCACCATCGTTCGGACGGGCGAACTGGTTTGAATACGTAGGTTTGGAGCACCGCGCTGTCCGAGAAAAGGTTGGTGTCATTGACCAATCATCGTTCGCGAAGTTTATGTTGGAAGGAAATCATGCCGCAATGGCGCTTGAAAGCATCTGTTCCAGCCGAATTGACCGGCCGGTAGGCTCGGTCATCTACACGCAGATGCTCAATCCGGCGGGCGGCATCGAGTGTGACGTTACTGTGACTAGACTGCAAGAAAATCGCTTCATCATTGTCGCGGGTACCGGATATGCCTCTCATCACTTCTACCACATAAAGAACAAAATTCCAACTTCCTTGACTGAAGTTTCTCTCACAGAAGTCACCGAACAGTATTCAACACTGTCATTGTCAGGACCGAATTCAAGACTGTTGTTACAGACGATTACCGAACAGGATATGTCTGCAAGCGCGTTTCCATTCCTGACCAGCCAGATCATCGAAATCGCCGGAAGTCATTTGATTGCGATTCGAGTCTCTTTTGCTGGCGAGCTTGGTTGGGAGTTGCATGTTCCAGTCGACGATACATTGAAAGTTTTCCAAGACCTCATCGACGCAGGCAAAGACTACGAATTGACGCACGTGGGCTATCGGGCACTGGAGTCGCTCAGGCTGGAAAAGGGTTTCAGATCGCTAGGTGCCGATATTGGACCGGATTTCACGCCGCTTGAAGCCGGGATGCGAAAGTTGGTCAAGTTAAGGTCTGGCCTGCCATTTGTTGGTCGGGAAGCACTGGTCAGGCAAAGCAATGATGTACTGCAGCGCAGACTGGCTTGCTTTACGACGCAAGACCCGGATCTTTCTCTGCTTGGTCGGGAAACGATTTATCGAAATGGAATTCGCGTCGGTTGGACGACCAGTGCGGGATGGGGATATACCGTGAACAAGAATATCGCCTACGGCTATGTGCGCCATGAGGACGGCGTGCCCGACGAATTTCTCTACGATGGCACTTACGAACTCGAAGTTGAAGAAGTCAGAATACCAGTTGAAGTCGAAGCAGAGAGTCTATACGACCCGACTTCCAGCAGGATGAGAGCATAACGGCGATGGTGGTCGAATCAAACACAGGTAGTCAAGACACCGCATTCGCTCCACTACCGAACAATACTGTGTGGTCGATGGTTGCGGTCTGTAACAACCTGCTGTTTGGATTTCAGTCCGCACAGCATGCGGACGAATTGAAACTGTGAGAATCGACAGATGAAATATGGCTCCCCGGGACGGGATCGAACCGCCGACAAGATGGTTAACAGCCACCTGCTCTGCCTGCTGAGCTACCGGGGAACGGCACGTAGATAATGAATACGATTTCCCCTCGTAAAAAAAGGAAATCGCAGTCACTGACAATAATTTTATTATGATTTCAAAAATATCTATGAACTTATTTTCTGGTGATGTTGATGACACTGACCGATAGTTTGCAGCAAGGGCCTGTCCTCGATTTCAGGCGTGGACCGTCCGCATTTGCTGCGTTGCTTGCCAAGCATCAGGCTCGCTGTAAGAACAATCTGTGCCAACTATTCGAAATTCGCCAAGGAGCTGAACGACGGAGTACGGTGCGATGGCAGCAAGTTCCTTCGGTATCAATACGACAATTCGGCCATAGAAGGGGTTGAGGAGACGGGTTCACCAAAAACATGCCTATACGGTAAGTTTCCCGGGTCCAAATTCCGACCAGAGATTGGTGATCGGTTCCGACGCCTGGTTTGTCACAGATGACAGCGCAAGTGCGGTGTCACTTCACAGTGACCGGCAGTTCCGGCATGCAGACAAACTTTATATTGGAAAGCGCCTCTCGAAGTGAGATTTCAGCCAATGCTGGAGTATCTGCCTCGGCATAGATAAAGCCTGGATATTTCCCTCCTTCAGGTAGCGGCGTTAGTTTTTCGCCTGCCCGAACATCGATTCTGACGTCCAGCACGCCTTCGACCGCCTGCGCATCAATAACACCTTCGATTCGTCGCAGGACACCTTTAGCAGAAATAGGCATCATTGCCACGCCACAAGCCCGCTGAAACTGCGGTCGCCTTGTCGATTGCCCTGCACTCTTGCACAGAATAAACTGCTCGAGACTGGAATTCGTAGCCAGCTCAAACAATCGAGCACAGTCTCCGCCGATTGATCTGGCTGCCACCTCCAAAATCCATACCTGTGAATTGTTTACGCGAACTTCCGCATGAACAGGACCTGTTTGCAGTCCATACGCCTGGCAGGCCTTGAGTACCGATTCATGAATTTTCTCCTGGACCGGTTCGTCAACTATTGAAGGTGTTACAAAATATATCTCTTCAAAATATGGTCCATCCAAGGGCTGTGGTTTATCGAAAATACAGACAGTTTCCAATTCGCCATTCGAAAGATAGCCTTCAAGTGAATGTTCCGATCCCGGAATATACCGCTCGACCAATATGGGTTGCTCGAGTTCGCTTCCTGATTCAATTCGCAGTAAATCGCGTATACGCTGAATCGCCTGGACAAGCTGAGTGTCGTTGTCAGCCCGAATGACTCCACGGCTTGCGGATAGATTGATGGGTTTGGCAACACAGGGATATTGAACTTCACTCATCTGTGCCGCAAGGTCCCCGTCAAGTTCGATCGTCCAAAACTCAGGAACCAGCACATCTGACCTTGAAAGCAGGGTCCTTGCCAACACTTTGTTGACAGATGTCTTCAGAGATTCAAGCCGATTGTGTGGCAGATTCAACCTGTGGGCTACTTTTGCCGCAACTTCAAGGAACTTTTCATCCGGCGCGAGCACCGCACAGATTGGCTTCCTTTCCAGGTGCCCGACTATCGAGTCAACGACTTGCTCCAAATTCGAAAAATCGACTCGAAATCCTGAGCGAAGCCTTGGCAATACTGCTGAATCACCATCTGTTACCAAAATTATTGGTATGCCTTGCCGCTCGGCGGCTGACAGGTATATCGACGCGCGATAACTGTATGATGGAGCGATCAGGACGACCGCTTTTGCTGACTTATCGATTGATTCTGAACGGTCGTTATCGCCGGTTGGAGATCACTGTGCTGCCCCGCAACCGCCGCAGGCACCGGTGCCACCGACAGATTGAAAGACATTATGGAATACAAACGTGGCCTGAATTCCGTCATCGACATAGTCGATTTCAGCACCGGCGAGGTACTGAAGAGCGACCACATCTGCAAAAAGACGAAAACTGTCACCGTCCAGCACTCGGTCATATTCTGTCTCTGATTCCGCATAAGTCATTCCGTAACTCATGCCGCCGCACCCGCCTCCGGACACATATACCCGGATTCCCTTGATGTCCTCATCGGTCGCCTGAATCAGTTCTGCCATCTTACTGCCCGCAGCTTCGGTAACTTTGATTTCTGATTCTGAAATTGTTGATTGAAAATCCATAAACTCAATTTGTAATTTAACTTGTCCAGTCTCGAAACCCTGATAATCGACTGGTACTTCTAATTATCTACGAATGAGAGGATTATGCAACAATAGCGAGACGTCAGATGAAAACTGTCATCAAAGATATCAGTTATCACGAAGTAATCGCGACCCGCTCGACATATCCACTGCATTGCGGTAAATGGGCAGACAAACGAGCAGTATTCCCGCATGTTGACCGACAGATTTGATCTGAGTTCAGGCAGACCCTGTTGGTCGGGAAGCACGGCTGGTCATTTCGCGGATGGTTGAGTTAGAATACCCGTTAAATCCATACTACCTGGAACTACGATGTTGAATATTTGCCAATACGACTCACTCAAATCTGTGTTTGGAATTTGCCGATTCCCGATGCTTTACGCATGCTTGGGGCTGGTGTTTTCCTTTGCCATTCAAAATTCGGCCCTGGCCCAATCTCTTGAAGACGCACAACATTCTTATGTCGCAGGAGAATTCGTCGACGCGGCGCAGATTGCGAAAGCTCTCGGAACCTCAGAAGGCTATACCCTCGCCGCGCGTTCACTGACAATTTATGCACGCTATATTGCAGCCGAGGAGGATGCGCGCATGTTGTTGAACGAAGCAATTGAACTGGCGCAAGCCGCCGTTGAACACGAACCCAAAAACGCCCATGCCTACATGGCATTGACAAAAGCATTCGGCCGCTATTCACATACAATCAGCAAGATCAAGGCGATGAACGAGAATCTTGCCGACAAAAGTCTTAGTGCGATCGAAAGTGCACTTCAGATCAACCCAGATATGGCGCCAGCTCATGTGAGCCTTGGCAGGTGGCACGTAGGAATTGTCGCGCGAATGGGTTCGTTGCTAGCAGGTGCTACTTTTGGCGCTAAGAAGAAAACTGCAATCTCGGCCTTTGAGCGAGCACTTGAGCTGGGGCTTGAGGAAAAAGAAGATTACCTTGACCTCGCCATCGGTTACATCGCACTGGATAAGGACAAATATCGGGATAAAGTGCACGAATTGATTAAACAGGCAATCGAATTGCCGGTTCGGGATGCCCACGAACGAATCATACACCAACGGGCTGTCAATCGTCTGGCAGCATTGGAAGCAGATTCTTGAATGACGACATAGACGCCTGAGCCATCAATACGGATTTCCACTCGAATGTTGTCACGACACTGCAACATTAGTCAGGGCGGATTTTTGTTTGAGCTAACTTCATGATGTGAATTGAAAGCCGGCGAAAGCCGGACATTCGGCACCGTTTTCTGCATAGTGCAGCGATCTTCAGTTGAACCTATGCGGTGAAAGATGGATTTTTCCGAGTTGTCGATTGTACCGGTCAGGCGTGAGGAAGAAGCGAAATTCCTTTCTCTGATGCGCCGGCATCACTATCTCGGCGAACCGTGCAAGATTGGCGACAGTGCGTTCTATGCAGCCGGGTTCATTGTCCTGGTGAATCTAGCAAATTTCAGACGTAGAGTTGTCGAAACTGTCATTGTTGTACCGCAGGGTGCGCCACCAGACGAATCGCTCTTTGAACGCTGAGAGAATTTATACATTTTTTACTTCGCGTGTGTCGACAATCAGGGTGTTCGCCGAGCGAAACCTGATTGCTCGCAAATTAATGTTATGATATAACATTACATTTTAGGAGCCGCAAATGCAATCATTGAATTCATCTCTACCCGTAACCGTGCTGTCAGGATTTCTTGGAGCGGGCAAAACAACGCTCATGAACCATGTCCTCAACAATCGTGAAGGATTGCGGGTTGCTGTCATTGTGAACGATATGGGAGAGATCAATATCGATGCTGACCTTATTCGAGAAGATGGGTCACTTCAACAAGTAGATGAGAAACTAGTTGAAATGACCAACGGTTGCATCTGCTGCACGCTCAGGGAAGATTTGCTTATTGAGGTTGCGCGTCTTGCAGACGAGAAACGCTTCGATTATCTACTCATCGAATCGACAGGCGTCTCTGAGCCGCTCCCAGTAGCGGAAACATTTACGTTTGAGGATGAGTTGGGACGCTCGCTGTCCTCAGTAGCCAAGCTCGACACTATGGTGACCGTTGTCGACGCTTACAACTTTCCTCGGCTAATGGCTGAAGCCGAGAGCCTCAAAGAAAAGAAAATGGAGATCGCTGAAGACGACGAACGCAATATCGCTGATCTGCTCATTGACCAGATCGAATTCAGCAATGTCATCGTGGTGACAAAAACCGATTTGGTCAGCGTGTTGGAAACCGATGCGCTACTCGCCACTCTGCGCCGCTTGAATCCAGGTGCTGAAGTGCTCATCGCGGATCACGGAAAAATTGACACAGCCAGTATTGTTGGCACCAGCAAGTTTGATATGAATGAGGCTGCAAACGCTCCAGGGTGGCTCGCGGAACTACGCGGCGAACACGTGCCGGAAACTGAGGAATACGGCATCGGCAGTTTTGTCTATCGGGCGCGCAAGCCGTTTCATCCCCAGAGACTCTACGACTTTCTCGTCAAGGGCTGGCGCTGCGGTAATCTTGTCCGATCAAAAGGTTACTTCTGGCTGGCGACGCGTTTCGACCTTGCCGGCTCGTGGTCTCAGGCAGGCGGCATTATGAATTACGGGTTTGCAGGTCTTTTTTGGTCTGCGATGTCTAAAGATCAGTGGCCTGACTACCCGGAACATAGAGCGGAGATCGAAAACAAGTGCGAACCGCCCTATGGCGACCGCCGCCAGGAGATTGTCTTTATCGGTCAGCAGCTCGACGAACAACAGGCTTGTAGAGAACTGGATGCATGTCTTCTAAATGACAATGAACTTGCTGGCGGCCCGGATAGTTGGAAAGAGTTTCCCGACCCTTTCCCGAAATGGATCGAAGAAATTGAGGAGGAATTCGTCTGATGCGGCAGGTAATCAGTAATCAACTGGGCGATTTTGCAGCGATTTACGATGAGGATGTGGAAATCATTAGTGTCTCGCGCCCGCAGGCAAACGCTTGTGAATCCTTGTCAAATCGGTTAATCAGTTCTCGGCAGGTTTTGCAGAAACAATGGGTTCAGTCTGCAGATGATGCGCAAGCCCCTGCAAATGAGCTGTCAGCGGTAGCTGACAAGGAAATGTGCTCTTTGCTGTTCGATCAGATCACTGAAGCCAGCGAGATGTTAGGTGAACTTATGGGCTGTAAACAGGTCGGTGTGCGAGTCGTGACCTTGAAAGCTCCGATGTGCCCCCGATTTCATGTGGATTACGTACCATGTCGCATGTTGATCACGCTTACTGGCGAAGGCACGGAATGGATTCCGAACAGCGATGTTGATCGGGATAAATTGGCCGATCGAGAAAGCAAATATCCTCCCATCCATGCAGGCAGGCAGATACAGCAGTTAGCCACAGGCTGCTGGTCGCTGCTCAAAGGCGGAGCGTGGAATAAAAAGTTTTCCGGTGTGGTTCACCGATCTCCCCACGGAGAAAGTAAACGGCTGTTGCTATCGATTGATCCGGTTTTTTGACCGCCGGTCTCACAGCGACTTCGCAAATGAACGAGCGATTCGTTTGGTGAGGCCTTAGAAAGGAATTCGAAAGCCATCGTTGGTTGAACTGTTTTGCCGGACGTTGGTTTCGGAGTTTTGATGACGCATCAACTGTGTGCGCTCGGGTCTTTGAGCGACAAGCTGCCGCAGCCTCTATATATCTACGGACACTCGTGCGTGAACTTGCCAACGTTGCGCAAACACTTGCACAAACCCCTTGTCGGGCGCCACCTGACTGACGCACGAGACGTAAACAAAACTTGATTTGCGAAGATGGTCGAGGCGATTGCCAAGGCCAGGGGCAAGTGTGCATGAAATTTGGTACGTTCATCAACATTGAAGAACGAATCATAGAAACACCACGAATTCCAGCGAATTGACAGCGCTCATCGATGGTCAATGCGAATAGTGGCCTCGTTTTTGCAAAACATCCCCCGGTTTCGGTGAGCTATGACCAGCTGGTGAATTATGCGGGCTAAGTTCGCATCGTCCCGTGGACTTCGCTCACAAATGTTACTAGCAACATTTGCTCACAATGTACTTGACAATCGAAACGGATTTGATGAGGATGCCTGTCAGATTCGAAGCGGGCAT